>JAYWDL010000330.1:0-11413 GCA_043779865.1 Polaromonas sp. | reverse complement strand
GCATCAGCACGGGGCACGCCCTCGGCCACCGCACGCAGATAGGCAAACTGCGGCGGTCCGAGCCGCTGCATAAAAATCAATGGATTCAAGGGCTTAGCCTACATACGCCAGAAATGCTGGATTTGACCATTCAAATTATGCCCCATGATTAGTACACTAATCATGGAGCATTTGTTTAAGTCATTTTTACGATGAGGCAAATTGGTTGTGTTTTTCGCGGGAAACGCAAAGCAGGAAATGTCGTTCCAATAGGGGCCTGCCCGCTCAATTGGACAACGCCTTTCAGCCCAGAGCGGCGGCAAATGAGTGGCAATGCATTGACGCCACCAAATCAAGATTTGAAAGTGAACAGAAACCTGAGCAAAATCAAGGATCTAACAACACCACCCCCGCGCCAGTGCTGGGTTTGCGAACCGTCACTTATTGCACTGAAAACGAGGGGACCCCCAACTGCGGTGAGGCGGTCAATGCCTTGAAGCGGGCGATCTATACCGGAGGGGTGAGTCCGGCGCAGGCCAAGCGGACCGAGGAAATGCAGGCGGTGGCTGACGCTTTGAGTCTGTTGGCCAACATCATCATGGCCTGGAACACAACCCAGATGCAGGCCGTTCTGGACCGCTGGGCCAACTGGCGCCAGGTCATCCCGGCTGAGCTCACAGGAAAAATTGCGCCGACGCGGCTGCAAGGCATCAATTTGAGAGGCGTATTCCGCTTTCCGGTAGAGCGCTATGCCAGTGAAATCCTGCCGCCACAAGCTGAGGCGAAAACCGGCACCAATGACTGAAACCAATCTCGCCATGACGCCCTCAAACGGGGATTTAAAAGTGAACAGGAAAGTCAATTGAATCAATGGCTTATCAGGCCACCCCTACGCCAGTGCTCGTTCTCCTACCGTCACTTTTGACAACGAAAACAAATCGGCCCCCTGTAGGCCTGGAACCAGTGGTCACTCAATTTATCGAGCAACTGCATGCCGGTTGGTCATCCTCCATTGGCACAGATTTCCCTGAAAAATGCCGGGTAGTCAACCACTGAGCTGGCGGGGACGGCCACAGGATCAATCCAGCCGCGATCTTGTCAACGCCGTTTCGAGTTTGTCGGCCATGGCTGCGATCTCAACGGCCTTGTCCTGCCCATTGATGATGCGCCGGGCACCCACATAGTCAGATCCAGCATCATTGATGTAAGTGGCCAGTTTTTTCCCCGTGAACAACCCGCTGCGCATGCCCAGCGACATGATCCGGTAGGCGTTCAGGGGTTCCAGCACCAGCGCGGGTTGGTTGACGAACGCCTTGCCCAAACCCAAGGCCGCGCCGAGCTTGCTGTAGTTGCCGCGTCCGGTGATCTGCACGTAGCCACGCCCCTTGAACCGCAACCCGTCACCGGCCTCGGTGTTGCTCAGGCGAATCGGGATAGGAAGAAGCCTCACGGCCCCTCCCTCCCACACCACCGGACATACGGGTCACGTATCCGGCGGTTCCTTGCATGACGGTTGATCTCATGCTGCCTTGGCCGGTGCCAACTCGGGCAGCCCCATTTGACGAAACATCTTTGCAGGCAGTGCCAGACTCAGCGCTGGCGTTTGACTCAAGCGCCATGGCCCATGCGCACTCTTGCTTGTGTTCCAAGCCTCGCGCACACTGACTCCACGCTTCCTGAGTTCGCGGTAGCCCGCGCTGCCCCATTGTTTCCATGCATAACATCGTAACCGCCGTCGCACCCATTTGTCGATCTCGCGCAGAGGGCTCAGCACTTCGGCAATCCCGAAGTACGCTTTCCACCCGGTCAGGGCGGTCTTCAACTCTTGCACGATATCGGGCAGACGGTGACCTCGTGTGCGACGGGTCGTAAATACCGTGTTTTTTATACATGGTTTTGATTCCATGAACTCTGTCGCATATCTTCCCCAATTCAAGAGAGGGTTTCCGGCATCTAACGACACGTCGGCGAATCTAGGACGTGGACTGGTGCTATAAAAAAAGCAACCATGCTTGATTCCATTGATTAACAGCCATTTTCAATCCCTATTTTTGAGCCAAAGTGGCAAAAAATGGCCCTGCAGACCGCCGCACGGCAGGTTTGCCGGCATTTCTGGCTTCAAAAACCTGCTTTTAAAGCATGCATCCGGCCTGCAGCGCCCTGTATACAGGCGTGAACAGCTACTAAATTGGTAGCGACTAGCCGGCTGCCGACGGGTAAATCAGCGTCACAGCCGGAAAATAAGTTTTGTACCTTGCCGCGTCGCGGGTAAGAATCGTCCAGCCCTCGGCTTGGGCCTGCGCGCCTATGAAGAAGTCTGCCGGCACGCCTGTTTTTACGCCCTTGCATTTGCGGTAATGCAAAAAAGCCTCCCTGCCAAATACGCTGTCGGGCGTGAAATGCCTTTCACCGCAATTTTGGCGCGCTTTAAAAAGCCATCCAGGTCGGCCATGCTGTCAAAAGCGGGCACCAGTTCGGCGTAGCCAACGAGGTTGATGGTCAAGGCACCGGCTTGTTGTGCCTCAAACAATTTCGCCTCTGACCAGTTGGCCCACTCGGCGTCGTCTTGCACCAGGTCAATCAGCACGTTGGTGTCTACCAGTGTCATGGCCGGTTCCAGTCGTCCCCCCGCGTCATGCGCATGATTTGCTCGGTGGTGAGTTTGCGGTTGCCGATACCGCGCAGCGCAGCAAAAGGATTGGCGGTGGCAGTCTTGCGTAAAGGTTTGCCTGCAAGGCTCAGATATTTTTCAAGCGCAAGTTGTACGACTGCAGATTTGGTGAGGTGTTGCGCGTTACAAAAAGCGGTTAAGTAAAAGAGGTCAAGCTTTTACTGAAATTGGCGGTTAATGAATTCCCCCCACAAAAAAATCCATTGATGCCGAAAATCATTGCGCTGCGCCCGATCGAGCCCCACGAGATGCAGGCGCTTGTTCGCCTGGCAAAGAAAGGTACAGCCTTTGAAGCGCGCAGGGCGCGCTTCATCCTGGCATTGACCCACCCACAGGGGCTGCGCGCCAACCAGATCGGCATGGCCCATGGCTTTTGCCAAGCGAGCAGCAGCAATTTGCGCAACCGCTTTAACGCCATGGGTCCGGACGGTTGCCGCTACCAGTTCAACGAGTTGGCCAGCCTTGGCCGGTGCAAGCTGTCGTTTGCCGCGCAGGAGCGGGCCGTTGCGATTGCCAAGGCCGAGCCTCTGACGCTGGCCGGCCTCATGGCGCGGCTCAAGCAAGAAGGGCTAGTTCCGCGCAACGAGACGAACGGGCGTTATGCATTGTCCGCTACCTTGAAGCGGGCGGGCATGAGCTTTCAAAGAACGCGCTACAGCCTGAAAAAAAAGAGACCCCCAGCGCTTTGAGCAGGCGAGCCTGGAGATCGAGGCTCATTTGGCCCAGCAAGCCAAGGGCCTTGCCCGCGTGCTGTTCGCAGATGAAAGCGGCTTTACGGAAAACCCGCCCTTGACACAAGCCTGGGCGCCCAAGGGCGCGCCGCACGCTCACGAGATGAAGACCGGCACGCGCCTGCGGCTCAACGCGATCGGGTGCTGCGACTTCAACCTCAAGCCCGTGAGCATGTGGTTCAAGCAGGGCCGTGTGGGCGGCGCGGATTTCCGGGCGTGGGGCAAAGCGCTGGCCGCCAAGTGCGACCCGGCCATTGCAACGCATCTATGGCTGGACAACGGCCCCATCCACACGGCCAAAGCCACCCAGGCGTTGTTTCCCGAATGGGCGGCCAGGGGACTGATCATTCATTTCCTGCCGCCGTATTCACCCGAGCTCAACCGCATCGAAATCCTGTGGAGAAAAATGAAACGGCTGCGCACCTTTGTCCTGCTGGAGATCAAGGAACTGAGGCTCGCTCTTCGAAAAATACTGAAGTCGTTATCGCAAAAAAGCTAACCCTCTTTTACTTAACCGAAAGCGGCCCCCCAATTTCCTTGTCTTGCATATTACAGACGTGAGCTGGTCAATGGCAGGGCGTGAAGGCCTAAAATCCGAAGTTTCGGCACATGCGCAATTTTTCTCACAGCGGCGGGCAGGTCGCTCCAGCGGCGCCACCCGGACAACGACGGGCCACGATATGACCATACAGAATCCGGCTTACACATCCGTGTATGCAAGCGGTCTGACCGCTGAATTTTCTGATTTTGAAGAAGCGGCGAGATACGCGCTTTTGCAACGTCTGGCGCCGGCCATCCAGCATCATATGATGGGCCAATTTCAGTCGATGGGCATGATCACAGCCATGATGGAACGACGCCTTCAGTCTGCCGATCCCGATCTTGTCAGCATTCGCAAGGACTGTGCCTCGCTCGGCAGCGTTTCGCACATGGCCGTGAGTTCGATCATCAATATGATGACCTGGATCGAACTCAAAACAGCATCAACATTGAAGTTTGACGCCGGGGTAAGGGAGTGCCTGGGCTTGCTGTCGACGCAGTTCCGGTTCAAGGGTTTTGGTATCGTCAACGAGGTGCCGGGAATCGATGTGGATGTCTCCAGCCGGGCGCTTCGCAGCGTATTGAGTGCCACGCTGATTGCGTTGAGCGATCTGTCAGAAGCTCCAGCCGATCTGGTTATTGGGGCGCAGGCCATGCCGGACCGCGTTGAGTTGTCCATCGCCTTGCGTCCCACCGAAAGGGGTGCAAAAAATTTCCGCCCGACTGCTTATCGCCTTCTGAAATGGCGGGATGTCGAGATTCTTGCGCTAGCGGAATCTGTCATGCTGACGCATGGCAACGCAGGTGCGCAGCTGACCTTCACCCGCGCTAATGCGAGTACGGGTTCGCCAGTTGACCGCGTCATCGGGGTCGGCCTCTAGTCGTTTCTTTGAAACTGGCTTGCAGCCTCTGCCGGATACAGGGCAGATCAGTAACATGAGGTATTTAATTGCAGCAATCTGAAAAAATTAAGTACAGTAAAGGCAAGTGAAGACTCGTCTGAAAATCCGCGAAGATCATGTATTTTGTAAGTTCAGACTCGACCTGTTGCTTTTGGAGCAGGAAGAAGAATTTTGCGGAGAGTTGATTGGAGTCTGACCGCAACTTTCTTTATCTGCATGTTTTTCATCCCGCTGTCAGGAAAAACTATGGTGTTAAGAGTGTTTTTGGTTGAAGACAGTGCGGCCATGCGTGCGCATTTGATTGAGATCCTGGTTACCGAGGCCAGGGTTGATATTGTGGGTATTGCAGAAACCGAAAACCAGGCTATCGATTGGCTTGACCGCAACGCCGACCGGTGGGACATTGCGCTGGTCGACCTTTTTCTGAGGGAAGGCACAGGCGCCGGCGTGATCGAGCATTGTCGTGAGCGACGTCCCGATCAGAGCGTTCACGTCATGACCAACCATGCCCGTGACGATGCCTTGCTGCACGATTGCAAACTGCTGGGTGCCGACGCCGTGTATCACAAGGCCACCGGGCTCGACGATCTGGTGGCTTATTGCATCGGGCTGGCCGCCAGAAGGTTCCAGAGTGTTGCCTAGCACCTCTGCTTTGTAAATAAAGATGACTCTCTGCCATGGTGCCCATTGATTGAGGTTTTGCACACTTGTCCGCCAAGTGAGGCTGTAACAGCCACACAGAAAACCTGGCGATCAGTCACTAGGTGTGTAAGCATGCCGGACCCTGCTTGGGGCAATTTCCGTGCCAAGTGAAGCGGCGAACCTGATCCTGAGCTGCAGGCGCGCTACCTGAGCAGACCGTTGAGCGTCCCCGCGCGGCTTTGCGCTATTTAGCTAGCTGCTCCCGCATCGCACTTTCGCACTGCTTAACCGCCCAGGAGTCCCGTTGTTAAAGATTCGTACCCATCTTGTTCTGATGGCAGCCGCAATCCTGCTGCCGGTGGTGGTTTTTTCGGCCGTCGCGCTGCAGCAGTTGCGCGACGGCGAGCGGGAAGCCGCCTTGCGCGGCCTGCACGAAACCGCCCGCGCGACCGCGCTGATCGTCGACCGGAAGCTGGGCAGTTCCCGCGCGGCGCTGGAACTGCTAGCGGCATCGTCTTACCTTGAACGTGGCGACCTGCAGGGGTTTTACAAACAGGCTGAGGTGCTGAAGCGCGCCACCTCCTGGACCGTTTTGCTGGACGAAAACGCCCAGCAGCTCATCAATACAGCGCGTCCATTCGGAGAAAAACTGCCTCCCTCCCCCGGCATCCTCACTGACGTGGCGCGGCAGGTCATGGCGACGCAAAAACCGATGGCGTCCGACCTTCTGTTGGGCCCCGTCACGAAAAAGCTGGTAACCGTGCTGTTTGTGCCCGTGCCGGCGCATGGCGGCAAGCGCTTCATTCTGGCACAGGCCTTCACCGTCGACTTCTTCAGCGAGGCGGTTTTTCAGCCCAACACGCCGCGCAACTGGGTCGTCGGGATCATAGGCCGCGATGGCCGCTTCATTGCACGCAATCTCAGGGGCGATGAGCTGGTGGGCCAGCCCGCCAGGGCCGACCTGATGGCGGCCGCGCGCGCTCAGGACAAAGGGCTGATTCGCCACCACACGCCGGAAGGGACCGAGTCCTACGACGCCTTCACGCATTCGGCCATTTCAGGCTGGATGATCGGAGTGGCTGCACCGGTCGACAGTATTGAAGCCACGGCCCGCCACGCCGTCTTGATTGCCGCGCTCGGTTTGCTCCTGGCCATTGCATTCGCCATGATGGCAGCAGCCTTTTTGGGGCAGCGGCTGGTGCAAGCCATTGGGCGCGCGACCGAGGCTGCGGTCGCCCTGGGCCAGGGTGCCATTCCCAAACCGGCAAGTTCCCGGGTGCTGGAACTCAATCAATTGCATACCGCCCTGGCGGAAGCAAGCACCATTCTCGCGCTTTCGCAGGCGTCGGGCATCAAGTTCGAATCCGCGCGCGAGAGCCTGCTGCAAGGCGAACACGAGGCGCGCCTGCGTGCCGAAGAGGAGAGCACGGCCAAGGACCAGTTTCTGGCCATGCTGGGGCACGAACTGCGCAACCCGCTGGCCGCAATTGGCGGTGCGATCGCCTTGAGCGAGCGACACGGCCACGGGACGGCTGCGGCTGCCGAGGCGCGCGCGGTCATTCAACGGCAAAGCTCACATCTGTCGCACCTGGTCGATGACCTGCTTGACGTGAGCCGGATGGTGGGCGGAAAAATTACTTTGAAACCGCAGCCGATCGACCTTGGCAAACAAGCCAGGTCGTGCCTGGAGTCAGTGCGTTCGACCGGGCGCACGGCAGGCTATGAGTTGAAGGTCACGACCGAGTCGGTGTGGGTCCAGGGCGATCCGACGCGGCTTGAACAGATTGTCAATAACCTGCTGGTCAACGCCCTGAAATTTACGCCGGCCGGGGGCGTGGTGGCGCTGACGGTCAGCAGTGCCGCAGGCGAGGCGGTATTGACCGTCACGGACTCGGGCGTGGGAATTTCGCCCGCGCTGCTGCCGCGTATTTTCGAGCTGTTTGTGCAGGGCGCTATCAGCCTGGACCGCGCGCAGGGCGGTATGGGGATTGGCCTGGCGCTGGTGCGTCAGCTGGTGAGCCTGCATGGCGGCACGGTCTCGGCTGAAAGCGCCGGGCCCGGCCAGGGCAGCACATTCATGATTCGCCTGCCGCGCATTGCGGCGCCCGCTGTGCTGCCTGCGGTGGCCCTGCCCGCGAGAACGCATGACCGGCGCTGGCGAATATTGCTGATCGAGGACAACGACGACGCACGCCGCATGATGAGCCAGCTGCTTCGCATGGAAGGCCATGAAGTTTTTGAAGCGTCCACCGCCACAGAGGGCCTGCGGCTAGCCAGAGTGGAAAAGCCTGACCTCGCCATCGTTGATATCGGCCTGCCGGAAATGACGGGCTACGAGGTTGCGCAGCGCCTGCGTGCCGACGCCACCCTCGAAACCATGGGCCTGATTGCATTAACTGGTTACGGCCAGGAAGAAGACTGTGCAAATGCCCTGGCGGCCGGATTTGACTTTCACCTGATCAAGCCCGTCGATGCACAACGCCTGCTGGAGGTGATGGATCTGTGCGGTCAAGCCGCCCTGCTGCACAACATGGTGCCAGACGATGCCTGAAAAAATCTCGGACCAGACGTGCTAAGACTCATTCCAGCCGTCGCCTGGCCGAAGGCCCCACCGCGAAGCGATCCCCGGGGGAATCAGGGTTTCCGAGGGGGTATTTTCTCAAATCAGATCCTTCAATTTAGCCGTTTATTACCTGCTGGTTTGCGTCATGGCATAGAGTCAGTGATTATTTTTCCATGAGGCTCGAATGTCAAAAATCATCCACAGCATGATCCGCGTGCGGAACCTGGACCCGTCCCTGAAGTTTTACGCTGACTGCTTTTCCCTGCAGCCCTCTCACCGGCTGGATTTCCCCGGCTTCTCGCTGGTCTACCTGCGCAATGCAGAAAACGACGCCGAGATCGAGCTCACATGGAACCGGGACCGCACCGAACCCTACACCCACGGCGACGGCTATGGCCATGTCGGTTTCTGCGTGCCCGATGTGGCGGCCGATCGCGCGCGCCTGATCGGCCTGGGCTACAGCCCGCTGGACATCAAGGAGTTCAAGGCCGACGACGGCTCGCTGATAGCCCGCTATTTCTTCATTCAGGACCCCGATGGCTACAAGGTAGAGGTGCTCGAACGCCATGGCCACTACCAGTAAAGCGCGGGGCTCAAGCGCCGCATCATTTTATGCAACAAGCGGGATGACCGCAGGAATTCAAACAACCCAAAGGAGACAACAATGAAAGTTATACCCATCACGCAACTCGGCAATACGCCAGCCGACAGCTGCGGCGAAGACAGCGGCGAAGTGCCCAAGCTGAACCTTCCACTCACGCGGCGCAGCCTGCTGCGCGGCAGCGGCCTGCTGCTGGGAACGCTGGCCGCCGGCAGCACGCTCAGCCTGCTCGCTCCCTCGCGCGCCTGGGCGCTGGAGCTCAAGACACTGAGCAGCGCCGACGGCACTACGCTGATGAAAATGGGCCGGGTGCTGTACCCGCACAGCAAGCTGCCCGACGCCGTGTACGCGCTGCTCGCCAAGGATCTGGACGCCGGTGCAAGCAAAGATCCCGCCACGGCCACGCTGATGCGTAACGGCATTGCCGATCTGGACAAGGCAGCCGGTGGCAGCTTTGCCAAAGCCCCGGCCACGAAACAACTCGCCGCCGTGAAGTCGCTGGAAGGAACGCCGTTTTTTGCGGCAGTGCGCGGCAAGTGCGTCACCTCGCTGTACGACAACGACATGGCCTTCGCGGCATTTGGCTACCCGGGCTCGTCCTGGGAAAAAGGCGGCTACATCACGCGCGGCTTTCAGGACCTGAAGTGGCTGCCCGCACCGTCGAAAGAGGTCAGCCCACCGCCGTGGATGGGCTGACACTCCTCTTTGCACAGCACAGCACACCACAACACATTCCCCTATCAGGACATCATCATGGCAAAAATTGACAGCAACGACGACAGTGTGGTCGTGATCATCGGCTCAGGCGCAGGCGGCGGCACGCTGGCCCACGAGCTTTGCACCCAAGGCGTCAAGGTCGTCGTACTGGAAGCCGGCGCAATGCAGTCGCAGGCTACCTACATCAACGACGAATGGAAGTCCTTCAGCCAGCTGGCCTGGCTGGATAACCGCACGACCTCGGGCAACTGGCGTATTGCCAAGGATTTCCCGAATCTGCCCTCCTGGATTTGTAAAACCGTGGGCGGCACGACCACGCACTGGGCCGGTGCCTCGCTGCGCCTGCAAGAGCACGAGTTCAAAGCCAAAACCCATTATGGCGAACTAAAGGGCGCCAACCTGCTGGACTGGCCCGTGACGCTGCAGGAGCTGGCGCCCTACTACGCCAAAGCCGAAAACAAGATGGGCGTGACACGAACCAACGGCATTCCGGGTTTGCCGGGCAATAACAATTTCAAAGTTTTGTATGCGGGTGCTACCAAGCTCGGCTACAAGGAAGTGCATACCGGCAACATGGCGATCAACAGCGAGCCGCGCGATGACCGTGGCCGCTGCATGCAGTTGGGTTTTTGCTTCCAGGGCTGCAAGTCGGGCGCCAAGTGGTCCACGCTGTACGTCGAAATCCCGAAGGCCGAGGCCACGGGCAACCTCGACCTGCGACCCGAGTCGCATGTCTCGCGCATCGAGCACAATGCCAGCGGCAAGGTCAGCGGCGTGATCTACTTCGACAAGGACGGCAAGGAGCAACGCCAGAAAGCGCGCATCGTCTGCGTCGCCGGCAACTCGATCGAGACGCCGCGGCTGCTGCTGCTCTCGGCCTCTCCCCAGTTCCCGAACGGCCTGGCCAATTCGTCAGGCCAGGTCGGGCGCAACTACATGCGTCACCTGACCGGCACGATTTACGGCGCCTTCAAGGACCCGGTCCACATGTACCGCGGCACCACCATGGCCGGTATCGTTCGCGATGAAGCGGGGCACGACACCAAACGCGGGTTTGTCGGCGGCTACGAGCTGGAAACCTTGTCGCTGGGTGTCCCCTTCATGGCGGCCTTCCTGAATCCGGGCGGCTGGGGCGCAGATTTCAGCTGGTGGATGGAGCGCTACACCCACCTGGCCGGCATGTGGGTAGTGGGTGAAGACATGCCGCGTGAAACCAACCGGGTGACGCTGAACACTGCGGTCAAGGACAAATGGGGCAATGCCGTGCCCAATGTGCACTATGACGATCACGACAACGACATCGCCATGCGTAACCACGCCTTCACCCAAGGCGAGCGTATTTACCAAGCGGTCGGCGCCATCAAAACCTTCCGCACGCCGCCCTACCCGTCCACCCACAATCTGGGCACCTGCCGCATGAGCGCCAATGCCCGGGACGGGGTCTGCAACAAGTGGGGGCAAACGCATGACATCAGCAACCTGTTCATCTCGGACGGCAGCCAGTTCACCACCGGCGGCGCTGAAAACCCGACGCTGACGATTGTGTCGCTGGCGATCCGGCAGGCGGAGTACATCACCCGCCAAATGAAAGAAAAAGCAATTTAAGGCATGCTTGTGGGCCGGGAATAAGTGGCAAACGCCGCCTTCCCGGCCGTTTTTTTCGGCCTGTTTTTTTGGTTTTCCCCTGCAGCGTGCCCGGCCCGTCAACCAAGGAGTTCTTCATGTGTTATGTCTATGTGCATGCCGACCCGATCCAGTATGAAGCGCGGACGCGGTCCCTGCGGATCAACAACGTGGTGACCACCATCCGGCTGGAAAACCTGTTTTGGGACGTGCTGGCCGAGATCGCCAGCCGCGAAGGCAAGACCACTAACCAGATGATTGCGACGCTGTACGAGGAACTGACCGCCCTGCGGGAAGACAATCCCAACTTTACGTCGTTTCTGCGGGTCTGCTGCCTGCGTTATCTCTCGCTTCCGCGGCTCGATGAATCGGCGCAAAAATTTGCGGCTGTGCGAACCGCAGTGGTGCCTGCGTGCTCGGCAACACTGCCGCATTAGGCGAGTG
>JAYWDL010000329.1:0-4133 GCA_043779865.1 Polaromonas sp. | reverse complement strand
AGCCGGTCTGGAGGCCGAAGACGTTGAAATCCGCAAGGCCGACCTGGAAGATGTGTTTCTTGAGGTCATGACTGACAGATCCGGAGTGGCAGCATGAGCACCGTCAACAACATCATAAGTGCGGAGGCTCCCGTGCGCCGCGCCGGGCCGCCCCAAGCAAGCACAGCCCCCTCGGGGCTGGAGCCTGCGGCTCCAAACCTGCTTGCGCAGGTTTGGACAGGCGACAGAGGCGAAGCGTCTGGCGAGCCGCGGCCTGCAAGGCCTCGCGCAGTATGCGAAGCGACAAGCGTGGGGGCTTTATGACCGGTTGGCAAACACTTTTCTACAAGGAAATCCTGCGCTTCTGGAAAGTCGGTTTCCAGACCGTCGGCGCGCCGGTGCTGACGGCCGTGCTCTACATGCTGATTTTTGGCCATGTGATGCAGGGCCGGGTGCTGGTGTACGACAAAATAAGCTACACCGCTTTCCTGGTACCTGGCCTCGTCATGATGAGCGTGTTGCAAAACTCCTTTGCCAACAGCTCTTCGTCGCTGATCCAGAGCAAAATCATGGGCAGCCTGGTGTTTGTGCTGCTCACACCGCTGTCGCACTGGCACTGGTTTTTTGCCTATGTGGGCTCGTCGGTGGTGCGCGGCCTGATGGTTGGCGCCGGCGTGTTTGCCGTGACGGTGTTTTTTGGGCAGCCTGGATTCGAGGCGCCAATCTGGATCGCGGTGTTCGCCATTCTGGGTTCGGCCATGCTGGGCGCGCTGGGCGTGATTGCCGGCTTGTGGGCAGAAAAATTCGACCAGATGGCGACCTTCCAGAACTTCATCATCATGCCGATGACCTTTCTGAGCGGCGTGTTTTATTCCATCCATTCGCTGCCGCCTTTATGGCAAAAAATCAGCCACCTGAACCCGTTTTTCTACATGATCGACGGTTTTCGCTACGGCTTTTTTGGCATCAGTGACGTCTCGCCCTGGCTCAGCCTGGGCCTGGTCCTGACGGCATTTTTCATTGTCAGCGCCGTGGCTGTCACCATGCTGCGCACCGGTTATAAGATCAGGCACTGAAAATATGGTCCCCACGCTTGTCACTTCATGTACTACGCTGCCCCCCGAAGGGGCTGGCCTTGCTTGGCGCGGCCCGGCGCGGCGGCCGCTGGCACCCATGCTTGTTGCTTCGCGTATTGCGTTGCGCACTCTTTTTCAGAACATTGTATGAATAGCGAAGAACTTCAAACCATCATTGCCGCAGGCCTGCCGTGCGAGCACCTCGAACTGTCCGGCGATGGCCGGCACTGGTATGCCACCATTGTCTCCAGCGCTTTTGAGGGCCTGCGCCTGATCCAGCGCCACCAGCAGGTCTATGCCACGCTGGGCGGCCGCATGCAGACTGACGAGGTCCATGCGCTGTCGATGAAAACCTATACGCCCGCCGAGTGGGCAGCTAACGGCGCGCAATAAAAAAACATGGATAAACTAATCATCCGGGGCGGCAATTCCCTGGCCGGCTCGGTGGAGATTTCGGGCGCCAAAAATGCCGCGCTTCCAGAACTGTGCGCGGCCCTGCTGACCGCCGACACCGTGACGCTTCACAACGTGCCCGGCCTGCAGGACGTGGCCACCATGCTCAAGCTGATCCGCAACATGGGCGTTAAAGCTGAGCGCAGTTCAACGGTGCCGGGCACCGTCACGCTCAATGCAGGCGCCTTGAGTTCACCCGAAGCGCCTTACGAGTTGGTCAAAACCATGCGCGCTTCGGTACTGGCGCTGGGCCCGCTGCTGGCACGCTTTGGCGAGGCCACGGTGTCGCTGCCCGGCGGCTGCGCCATCGGCTCGCGGCCGGTGGACCAGCACATCAAGGGCTTGCAGGCCATGGGTGCTGAAATTAAGGTCGAGCACGGCTACATGCTGGCCAAATTGCCCGCGGGCTCAAATGGTCAACGCGGACGCCTGAAGGGCGCCAGCATCACGACCGACATGGTCACCGTGACCGGCACCGAGAACTTCCTCATGGCCGCCACCCTGGCCGAGGGTGAAACCATTCTTGAAAACGCGGCGCAGGAGCCCGAGATCGTCGATCTGGCCGAGATGCTTATCAAGATGGGCGCAAAAATTGAAGGCCACGGCAGTCGCTGCATCCGCATTCAGGGCGTCGAGCGCCTGCACGGCTGCACCCACCAGGTGGTGGCAGACCGCATCGAAACCGGCACCTTCCTGTGCGCCGTGGCGGCTGCGGGCGGTGATGTGGTGCTCAAGCATGGCCGCGCCGATCACCTTGATGCGGTCATCGACAGGCTGCGCGAGGCGGGCGCTAGCGTAACTGCCGGTGAGGGTTTTATCCGCATCCAGGCGCAAGGCCGCTTGAAGGCCCAGTCCTTTTGCACCACCGAATATCCCGGTTTCCCGACCGACATGCAGGCCCAGTTCATGGCGCTCAATGCCATCGCGCAAGGCACCAGCACCGTGACCGAAACGATTTTTGAAAACCGCTTCATGCACGTCAATGAAATGCTGCGCCTGGGCGCGAAGATCCAGATTGAAGGCAAGGTCGCGGTGATGGAAGGCGTTGAAAAACTCTCGGGCGCCACGGTCATGGCGACCGATTTGCGTGCCTCCGCCAGCCTGGTGATCGCCGGGCTGGTGGCGGAAGGCGAAACCATGGTGGACCGTATTTACCACCTTGACCGGGGCTACGACCAGATGGAAGCCAAGCTGCGCGGCATTGGCGCCGATATCGAAAGAGTGACGTCATGATTACCCTTGCCCTTTCAAAAGGCCGGATCTTTGACGACATCCTGCCGCTGCTCAAAACGGCCGGCATCGAGGTGCTCGACGACCCTGAAAAATCCCGCAAGCTGATTCTGGACACCAACCAGCCCGATCTGCGCGTGGTGCTGGTGCGCGCCACCGACGTGCCAACCTATGTGCAATATGGCGGCGCTGATCTGGGCGTGGTCGGCAAGGACACGCTGCTCGAATCGGGCAGCCAGGGCCTGTACCAACCGCTCGATCTGCAAATCGCCAAATGCCGCATCAGCGTGGCGGTGCGCCAGGGGTTTGACTACGCGGCAGCCGTCAGGCAGGGCTCGCGCCTGAAGGTAGCGACCAAGTATGTGGCGATTGCCCGCGAATTTTTTGCCACCAAGGGCGTCCACGTCGATTTGATCAAGCTCTACGGCAGCATGGAGCTGGCACCCTTGACCGGGCTGGCCGATGCCATCGTTGATCTGGTCTCGACCGGCAGCACGCTCAAGGCCAACCATTTGATCGAGGTCGAGCGCATCATGGACATCAGCTCTCACTTGGTGGTGAACCAGACGGCGCTCAAGCTCAATCAGGTGCCCATCCGCAAGCTTATTGATGCGCTGGCATCGACGCTTGCCAAGTCATCCACAACCTGAATGCTATGAATTTGCTAGCTACTCCCGCCCGTCTTTCATGCGCTGACAGCACTTTTGAGGCTCAATTCAAGGCGCGGCTGCATTGGTCGGCCGATACCGATGCCGCGATTGAGCAGCGCGTCGCCGACATTCTGGCTGATGTGCAGCAGCGCGGCGATGCGGCAGTGCTGGAGTACACCGCGCGCTTTGATGGCCTGGACGTCGTTTCGATGAATGCACTCGAACTCACGCAGGCCGAACTGAAAGCGGCGTTTGAAGCCATTCCCGCCGCCCAGCGTGACGCCCTGCAGGCCGCTGCCCGCCGTGTACGCAGCTACCACGAGGCGCAAAAAAAGGCCAGCGGCGAAAGCTGGAGCTACCGCGACGAAGACGGCACGCTGCTCGGCCAGAAGGTCACGCCGCTCGACCGCGTCGGCATTTACGTGCCGGGCGGCAAGGCGGCTTATCCGTCGTCGGTATTGATGAATGCCATTCCCGCCCATGTGGCCGGTGTCGGCGAAATCATCATGGTGGTACCCACGCCCAAAGGCGAAAAAAATGCGCTGGTGCTGGCCGCAGCTTACGTAGCCGGTGTAACGCGTGCCTTCACCATCGGCGGCGCGCAGGCCGTGGCCGCGCTGGCCTATGGCACGCAAACGGTGCCCAAGGTGGACAAGATCACCGGCCCCGGCAATGCCTATGTCGCCAGCGCCAAAAAGCGCGTGTTTGGCACCGTTGGCATCGACATGATTGCCGGGCCGTCCGA
>JAYWDL010000328.1:0-4138 GCA_043779865.1 Polaromonas sp. | reverse complement strand
CTCCGGCATTAACGGTCTATTCCCGGCAGCCCGGCATCAATCCAGTGTTTGCTTCGCGCGAAGTGCTGCTGGCCATTCCCGGTATCAATCCGGCAGTGGTCGAGCAATTTCTGCTGCAACGCCAGGATTCGCTGGCTACCGGGCAGCCGGTGCTTCCTTTTACTGGCGCAAGTACTTTTGCGTCTGCATCAACGGGCTTGTCTGCCTATTCGGTACGAAGCGAAGCCACGATGGCCGATGGCACCTCCTTTGTTCGGCAAACCATTGTCCGGTTGACGCCAGATCCGAAACTGCCGGTTGTTGTGTTGACCTGGAGCGAAGGCGACGCCGAGCCGCCGGCGAGCAACAACACAATGGCGAAGAATTGACATATCAGTGATGAATACCTCGACAGAAAATTACAAACAAACCCTGGCACGGCTGAAAAAACAGCTTGCCGCCAGCCGTTTTCTGCGCTGGTGGATGGGCGAGTTGTCCAGCATGGTGCCGGCCGTCATGCGCCCGGCTGGCCTGTATACCGAAAGTTTTACGCTGGTGCGGCTGGAGCAGGGCAGTGCGTTTTTGCGGCTTTTCGACAACGGAAGCATTCAGGATGCCGGCAGCATAACGCTGCAAACGCTGGACGATGCCGCACAGCGTCAGGCTTTCCTGGCGGCACTCGACACGTTACGAAATGGTCAGCGCGATGTCGTTCTTGCCTTGCCGCCCAACCGCGTGCTTCGCAAAACCCTGACCTTGCCCTTGGCTACCGAGGAAAACCTGCGCCAGGTGCTGGAATTCCAGATCGAGGAATACACTCCTTTTTCCCTTGCCCAGGTCTATTTCGGCCACCGTGTAGCAGGGCGTGATTTCGCGCGTGGCCAGCTGGCGGTCGAGTTTGTGGCCACCCCACGCGATGCGGTTGATGAAGCGGTAAAAAGACTGAACGACTGGGGCTGTGTGGTACGGGCCGTGGTCGCCGAAGACATGCTGACGGCTGGAACACTCGTCAACCTGCTTCCTTCTGCCCAGGGCAAGCCACCCTCCCTGCTCAGGCAGGGGCTCAATCCGTGGCTGGCCGCTCTGGTCATGGTGCTGGCGTTGGCCGCAATGGCCATGCCGCTGGTGATCAAGCGCGAAGCCCTGGTGCAAATGCTGCCATGGCTTGAAAAAGGCAAAACAGCGGCAGAGGCTGCCGATGCCCTGCGTCGCGACCTCGAAACCAGGGTTGAAGAACATAACTATTTGCTTGAAAAGCGGCAGGCGCTTCCCCCCGTCATTGTGGCGCTGGAGGAACTGACCCGCATCCTGCCCGACGACACCTGGGTCCAGCAACTCGATATCAAGGGCAAGGAATTGCAGATACAGGGCGAAACCGCGTCATCTGTCAGGCTGATTGGCCTGTTCGAGCAGTCTGGCACGTTTCATGACGCAAGCTTTCGCTCGCCGCTCACCAAGGGCCAGACCGCCGGTGCCGAGCGCTACCAGCTGGCCCTGCAAATGCGGCCCATGCCGGCAAGTCCTGTCGTTGTCGTAGTGCCCGCAGTCCGGCCTGCAGCCGGCGTCGCGACAAATGCCGTATCGGTAGTGACGCAACCGCCCGTTACCGGGGTGACGTTGCCGGCCGCTCCCGCAACGACGCAACCGCCAGTAGCGTCTCCTGCTCCCGCAGCCAGTGCGGCTAATCCGGCCAGTGCCGTCGTCATCATCCCTGCGAACAAAAGCTCTGCGCCGGTAGTGGAAAAAAAGCCATGATTCATTTAACCCCCCGGCAAAGCAGGGCGGCCGCGCTGGCCTTGCTGGCTCTTGTGCTGGCAGTAGCGGCACTGGCTGTTGCAACGCCCTTGTGGCTGCTTAATCGTCGCTATGACGTCGCCATTGAAGATGCCACGACGCGCCTTGAGCGCTATTCAAAAATAGCCGGCATGCGCGAAGGCCTGCAGAAAAAAGTCGCCGAAGTCAAAGCGCTTGGCACCACCCGCCACTACCTCCGGAGCGCCAGTCCGGCGCTTGCCGCAGCCGAACTCCAGGAGCTGGTCAAAAGCGTTCTGGAAGCCAATGGCGGCAAGCTCAACAGTATTCAGATTCTTCCCCACAAGGATGAAGGTCTGTATCGGCAGGTTGCCGTTACGCTGCAACTTACAGCGCCTTTAAGCGCGTTGAAGGCGATGCTGCACAGGCTTGAATCAGCACGTCCCTATCTTTTTATCAACAATTTTTCCGTTCGCTCACCCATTGGGTTCGGTTCGCGCCCTGCTCCAGCAACCGAGCCCGAGCTCACGATCCAGTTCGATTTGACTGGTTACGCACTGAAAGGCACGCCATGAAAGCGGCCATGGGAAGGGAAAAATATTTCTTGCTCGCCATGGTGGGCTTGTCGCTGCTGCTGGCAGGCGTGCTGTTGTGGGAATGGGAACGTGGTATGGATTTGCAGCGCGAATTATTGAAATTGCGCAAAATGCCGGTTACCGCCGTACCGCCGCAAAAGATACTGCCCGAGTTCAGTTTGCCCGATCTGGAAACGGGCTTTCCCGAGCTGCTGGCCCGCCCCGTTTTCTCAATCAGCCGGCGCGTTTTTGTTCCACCAGCGCAGGCCGATGCGGGAGCCATGAAAAAAGGCCAGTTCGTTCTGGTCGGGGTGCTTATTTCACCCCGGCAGCGTTCTGCCCTGCTGCGCGACGTGACGACCGGAAAAACCGAAACCGTGGCGCAGGTCGGCGTGGTGCGCGGCATGACCTTGGGCCAGGTGCTGCCCAACCGGGTGGTGCTGCGCCAGGGAGAAGAAAGCGAAGAACTCCCGCTCAATGTCCTGACCGGCCCCAAACTTGTCGCTCCGCAACGAACACTGGTCGCGCCCACGTCTTCCGTCCCGGCAGCGTCTGCGCTCAGGCCGCCTGCAAGTTCTGCCGTCCCTGGCGCAAGCCCGGCGGCATCTGCCCTGCCAGGCACGCCTGCCCCGGCGCCCCGGCTGCCGTCAGCGCAAGCGTTGATCCAGGCGGAAAAACAGCAACAGGCCGCTATGGAGCAAATGAAAAAGCAGGGGCCGTCCGTACCCAATGCCTCGCCGCTTCCCGCGGCCCCGAAATAAACAAGAATTGCCGGTGAAAACCGCAAAGTTAAGGAAACCCTCTCGATGAAGAAACATTCGTACAAGCAGCTGGTGAAGGCAATGATCTTTTGCCTGCCAGCGGTTTTGGCAGGCTGTGCCACTGAGTCAGCCGTCCAGACCCGGGTAAAGATTTCGGACGTGACACCCGCACTGCAGACCCCGAAACTCGCAGATGCCACGGCAAACCTGCAAAAAGATGATGCAGACATGATGAAAGTCATTCCGGGCACCGGCGTGTTCGTCAAGCCCTCAACCGCTGCGCCAGCGCCCGGTGGCGGCGCCAAAGACATCCTGCTCAATTTCGAAGGCGCAGACCTGCGCGAAGTCGTGCGTGTAGCCATGGGCGACATGCTGCGCGAAAACTACACCATCGACCCCAAGGTGAACGGCACGGTCACCATCCATACCAGCCAGGCTGTCAGCAAGGCGGCAGTGCCTGCCATTCTGGAAACCGTGCTGCGCATGAACGGCGCGGCCATGGTGCGGGAAAACGGCGTTTACAAGATCGGCCCGATCAACAACGCGCTGCGCGGCAGCACCACGCCACAGTTTGGCAACCTGCAGCCCGGCTACAACGTCCAGGTGGTGCAGCTCGACTATATTTCCGCACGCGAAATGGCGAAAATTCTTGAACCCCTGCTGTCCGAAGGCAGCATTCTGCGGGTCGACGAAACACGCAACCTGCTCATGCTCGCGGGAGCGCAAAACGAATTGCGCCACGCCCTGGAAACGGTTAGCGTGTTCGATCTTGACTGGCTGGCTGGCATGTCGGTCGGCCTGTTCACCCTGAAAAGCGTCGATGTCAAAAGCATCATGCCCGAAATCGAACTGTTGTTTGGCGACAAGTCCAAAGGGCCGTTTGCCGGCATGCTGCGGGTCATTCCCATGGAGCGCATGAACGCCTTGATGGTCGTCAGCCCCCGGCCCCAATACCTTGAGCAGGCTAAGGTCTGGGTGGAACGGCTCGACCGCAATAACGGCAAGAGCGGCACGCGGCTGCATGTCTACCCGGTGCAAAACGGAAATGCCGAAAAGATTGCCGCCTTGCTC
>JAYWDL010000327.1:0-4158 GCA_043779865.1 Polaromonas sp. | reverse complement strand
TCATGACTCAGTCCTCCGGGCGTAGGCGTTTGAATTCGCCGCGCTCAAATTCGATGAATGCGTCAATCATGGCGCGGTAAGCAGCCTCAATGACCGCTTCGGGCGCGCCCTGCTGGCGGGCCATGGCCGTCACGCGGTCAACGATGAAGTCGATGCGCGGCTGGTCATGAGCCTGGTCGGCGCTTTGCTTGATGCGCGCGGCCTGGGCCACGTAGCCGCTGCGTTCGGCCATCAGCGCCACGATGCGCTCGTCCAGCGCATCAATGTGCTGGCGCACGTCAGCCATGGTGTTGCAATGCTCAACCTTTTGAATGAGTGTCATCGTGTTTACTCCAGTCCTTCTTCAACCAGCTCGCAAGCCCGCAGCAAGGCGCGCGCCTTGGCTTCGGTTTCCCTCCATTCCAGTTCGGGCACCGAGTCGGCCACCACTCCAGCCGCGGCCTGCACATACAGCGTCTGGTCCTTGATGATGCCGGTGCGAATCGCAATCGCCACGTCCATATCACCCGCATAGCTCAGGTAGCCGCAGGCGCCGCCATACAGGCCGCGTTTGGTGGGCTCCAGCTGGTCAATCAGCTCCATCGCATGCACCTTGGGCGCGCCGGTCAGCGTGCCGGCCGGGAAGGTCGCCTTGAGAACGTCCATGTTCGTCATGCCGTCATTGAGAATGCCTTCGACGTTGCTCACGATGTGCATCACATGGCTGTAGCGCTCGACCGCAAAGGCTTCCGTGACCTTGACCGTGCCAGTCTTGGCAATGCGGCCGATGTCATTGCGCGCCAAGTCAATCAGCATGACGTGCTCGGCGCGCTCTTTCGGGTCGTTCACCAGTTCGTGCTCGGCCGCCTTGTCGGCCTCCGGCGACGAGGCGCGGGGCCGGGTGCCCGCCAGGGGGCGAATGGTGATTTTTTGCCCCTCCTCCACCTGCTCCTGGCGCACCAGGATTTCGGGCGATGCGCCCACCACATGAAAATCGCCAAAATGGTAGTAGTACATGTAGGGTGACGGGTTGAGCGAACGCAGTGCGCGGTACAGGCTGAGCGGCGACTCGGTGTAGCGTTTGCTGATGCGCTGGCCGACCTGCACCTGCATGAAGTCGCCGGCTTCGATCAGTTTTTTGGCGCGTTCCACCGCGGCGATGTAATCGGCCTTGGCAAAATCGCGCTGTGCCGGATAAGCCTGCGAAGGCTTGACGACGGGCGCACTCACCGAATACTTGAGCTGCTCCTTCAGTTCACGCAATCGTTTTTTGGCATTGGCATAGGCTTCGGGCTGGGCCGGGTCGGCATAGACAATCAGATACAGCTTGCCCGACAGGTTGTCGATCACCGCCAGTTCTTCGCATTGCAGCAGCAAAATGTCGGGACAGCCCAGCGTGTCGGGCGGGCAGGAATCCTCCAGCTTTTTCTCGATATAGCGCACCGCGTCATAACCAAAATAGCCCGCCAGACCACCGCAAAAACGCGGCAAACCCGGCCGCAGCGCGACCTTGAAACGCTTTTGGTAGTCGTTGATGAAATCGAGCGGATTGGTTTTTGAGATTTCAATCACCCGGCCGTCCGTCACGACCTCGGTCATCACGTCAGCGCCAAAGCCCGAAGAACGCAGCAATGTGCGGGCGGGCAGGCCAATAAAGCTGTAGCGGCCGAAGCGTTCGCCGCCGACGACGGATTCCAGCAAAAAGCTGTATTTGCCGCCGTCTTTGGCATTGGCGAGCTTGAGGTAGAGCGAAAGCGGGGTTTCGAGGTCGGCAAACGCTTCGAGCATCAGCGGAATACGGTTGTAACCCTGGGCTGTCAGGCTTTTGAATTCGAGTTCAGTAATCACAATGGGTTCCTTCACCAGTGGCTGGCGCAATGTTGGCGTCGCCACCGGTCATTCAAAACACCCCGAAGTCCGGGGCCGGCGTACTCTTGGCAAGACGCGAAGAGCGCATCAGGTCAGGATGGCGCAGGGACTGCGGCAGATGCACGGGTCAGGCTGATAACCAGGTAAGTGGGCTGGCGCGTGGACGCCTCAAGCGTGCGCGAAGTGACAGGTACGCCAGAGCCAGGCTCCCCGGTCGCCTTGACCTGTCTGAATGATGCGATGAATGAACATGTAGGCCAAAGTGTATCAAATAGCCCGTTCCGCTTTTATGTCCGCTCATCGACTTCAGCCGCATCGCCCCACTGGTGCGCAGTTACAACAGGCAGCCTGCGCACCTACCTCGAAAACCCTATTGCTGCGCATTGAAACTGGCTTGAGAATTGAACTACAAAAGTACGGACGTCCTATTCAGGCAACTATCTTTGAGACTTTCATGACTTTGACAAAACGAAACATGGCGGGCCTGGCTGGTTTATTGCTGTCAATCGGCGTGGTGGCCGCACCGGTCGAGATTTCGGGCGTGAAGCTCGATGATCCGCTTGACGTCCGCGGCACGCCGCTTCAGCTCAATGGCGCCGGCATCCGTTATAAAGTGATATTCAAGGTCTATGTGGCCGGTCTGTATTTGGGACAAAAAGCCGCCACACCGGAAGAGGCGTACGCGGCCCCGGGCCCGAAACGCCTGAGCATCACGCTGCTCCGCGACATTGAGTCCGATGTGCTTGGCAAAAGCATGACCGAGGGCTTTGAAAACAACACGCCCCCAGAGGAAAAAGCCAAGTTCACTCCCGGACTGGTCAAGATGCGTCAGGCCTTTGCAGACCAGAAGAAGCTGCATGCTGGCGAAAATTTCACCATTGACTGGGTTCCTGGCACCGGCACCATCCTCTCAATAAAGGGCATTCAGCAAGGCGAACCTTTCAAGGGACTTGAATTTTATAACGCCCTGATACGCCTTTGGCTGGGTCCGCGACCCGCAGACTCGAAACTCAAGGAAGCATTGCTGGGCAAAGAGTCCTGAGATGCAGTCAGTTAGTGAGGGTTTTTTCAATGGGGTTTGGCGGGTGCAGACCCCGTTGTCATGTTTGCCACCGCAACTCGGCCAGGGAGTCGATAAAACCATCGGCGTCCACCCCGCGCACTGGCTCGCCGTGGTTGTAGCCGTAGGTCACCAGCAAGACCGAGCAACCGGCTGAGCGCGCGGCTTGGGCATCGTTGCTGGAGTCGCCGATCACCAGGGTGCGGGCGGGCAAGGAGCCCAGCGCCTCGCAGGTTTTCAGCAGCGGCAGCGGATCGGGCTTTTTGCGCTCAAACGAATCCCCGCCAAAGACCTCGCTGAAAAAACTGTCCAGCCCCTTGGCTTTGAGCAGAGGCAGGGCAAACGCCGTCGGCTTGTTGGTCAGGCAGGACAGCTTCAGGCCCCGGCTTTGCAGTTGCTGCAGACCCTTGACCACACCCGGATAGACGCTGGCATGCTGGCCGTTGATCGCCAGATAGTGGCGCTGGTAGCTAGTCCACGCGGCAGGAAAGAGTTGAGCCACATTTGCTTCCAAATTAATAGCTGCTTGCGCCCGTCCTTCGGGGGCCACAGCCACTTTTAATACAGAAGTCAGCACGGATTGGATCAAATGCTCCGAGCCCTTGCCCACCCGCAACTCCACCACAGCGCGCTCGACCGGGGGCAGCGACATATCGGCCAGCATCAGATTGAGGGCGACCGCAAAGTCGCCCAGCGTGTCCACCATGGTGCCGTCCAGGTCGATGATGGCGGCGTCAAAAACAGATTGGTACGAAGTCATAGCGCTTGAAACCAATGAATAGAGTCGCCGAAAAGAAACTCACGGCACGTCGTTAATATCTTCGCCAGCATCGACTCGCTGTGCGCCGCCAGGGTTCGGCGGATGCACCGGTTCACCACCGACCGGCACCGTTCGCTCAAGAAAGGCGATCACTGCGGAGCCAAAAATGTCGTTCCGGTCGCCTGCCACCATGTGGCCGGCATTCGTCACATTGACGTACTCGCTGTGCGGACACAGGGTGAGGAAGTGCTGGGCGCCTGCTTCACTGAGCACGTCAGACAAGCCGCCACGCACCAGCAAGGTCGGCAAGGTGAGTCGCCGCGCGCAGGCTTCCAGGCGCTGCTGGCGCCGCCCCAGGTCGCGCAACCCGGCACGAAACCGGGGATCCCAATGCCAGCGGTATTTGCCGTCGGTGCCCAGACGCACGTTCTTCACCAGGCCCTCGAGATTTTTGGGGCGCACACGTTGGGGTTGATAGTTGCCGATGGCT
>JAYWDL010000326.1:0-11518 GCA_043779865.1 Polaromonas sp. | reverse complement strand
GCAATTTCCGGGGCGCTGGCGCTGCTAGGGCCGAAAAACATCGATGCGCTGTCGGCCTCCGGGCGAATCAATGCGCTGTACTTTCTGACGCGAACCGCTCCACTCGCGTGGGACCAGGCACTGGTCGCCGACGGACGCGAGGTTGTTCAGTTCATCCGCTCGCGTGCCGACGTGGGCGCCCAGACAGCGGCCGAACTCGTTCGCCTCGCTCGCCTGCTGGAATTGGTCCGGGCCGGAGAGGCTGCGGCGTCGGTGTCCAAATAAGTCGTTTCAGCTATACCGGCTGGTCGGATCGATGCACTGTGGAATTCAGGTTTGCAAAGCCTAGAAGAGCTGGTCGCCCGCTATTAATTCAGTAGCTAACTGCGACCGTCCTGCTTGCGTAAGATGCCGATTTGCATCATAAATCGGCACCTCGCCAGCCTTCGCCAGCGCGCCTGCGCGCACCCCCAGCAGCCGCAAGCGCTGCTCCAGCGGAACGCGCTTCAGGCAAAGGCCCGCGATTTTGCGGATGGTTGCGGCATCGGCGGTATGGGCCTGCGCTGATTGATCGCGCGTCGCGATCCTGAAATCGTCATAGCGCAGCTTGATGCCGATGGTTTTGGCGACATAGCCTTTGCGCTGCAAGTCAGCCGCCACCTGCCCGCACAGCCGGGTAAAAATCGCGCCAAGTTCGGCCTTGTCGCGGACCGCATGCAGATCGCGCTCGAAGGTGGTCTCGCGGCTCATGCTGACGGGCTCGCTCTCGGTGACGACCGGGCTGTCGTCGCGGCCCGACGCAACCTTGTGCAGCCAAGCGCCCGTCGCCTTGCCGAAGTTGGCGATCAGAAGCGCGGGGTCCTGCGCGGCCAGCTCGCCGATGGTGTGGATGTTCAACCCGGCGAGTTTTTCGCCCGCCTTGGGGCCGATGCCATTGACCTTGCGCACGTTCAGCGGCCAGATGCGAGTTTGCAGATCGGCCTCGTGAACGATCGAAATGCCGTTGGGCTTGTTGAACTCGCTCGCCATCTTGGCCAGCAGCTTGTTGGGCGCCACGCCGATCGAGCAGGTCAGGCCGGTCTTTTCAAAAATGCATTTCTGGATCAGGCGGGCCAGCACCCGGCCGCCTTCCCGCTGGCCGCCGGGTAAGTCGGTGAAGTCGATGTACACCTCATCGATACCCCGGTCTTCTACCTGCGGAGCAATCTCGGCAATCGTGCTTTTGAACAGCCGCGAGTAGTTGCGTATCTCGTCAAAATCCACCGGCAGGACGATGGCCTGCGGGCAGAGTTTGGCCGCCTTCATCATGCCCATCGCCGAGCCGACGCCAAATTGCCGCGCCGCATAAGTCGCCGTGGTGATCACCCCCCGGCCCACGTAATCCCTGAGCAGCGGAAATTCAGCCACCGGAATGAACCGTAGCGCCCGCTCGCCCTGCACGGCCAGCAATTCCTCATCCACTTTTCGCCTGCCACCGCCAATCACCACCGGCAAGCCTTTGAGCTGCGGATAGCGCAGCAGCTCGACCGACGCAAAGAACGCATCCATGTCGAGGTGGGCAATGCGCCGGGGCAGGGCAGGCGCTTCGGCAGCGGGTGTAGAAGGTTCAGGGGTCACCTTCAGGATTGTGCCGCGTGCCCGGCCTTGTAGCTAACCATCGCTTGCCGACCTGGCTTTGACCAGGCCACTTTTTGCAGGAATGTCTATTGGGTGAGGGTTGCGTGGGCGACAGACTGTTGTTCGAAAGATGACACGGCATGAAACTGTCGATCAAGTGGACACTGGGAGTGGTGGGCGTTCTGGTAGTCGTTGCCACTGCTGCCTCTGGCTATTTGAAAAATAAGTTTTCAGGGATGACTAATTCAAGCCATTTTTCATCAAACTGAAATACTGCGCCTGTACGGTGGCAGGTTAATCAACTTTCAGTTTTTTGCGGGAGTGCGTCATGAATTCAATCGACGAAGAAACGATGCGGCGTATTCGCCATGACCTGATCGACAGTTACGATGAAGAGCTGGAGATGGAGCTGGAAGACCGGACAGTGGCTCAACTCATTGGTGAAGAGTCCGTGAGTGCCAGCGAGCAGGACATGGCCCAGGACAGGGAGCGCCGGCGCGAATACTTCCGTGAACTGTTTCGGCTGCAGGGCGAACTGGTCAAGCTGCAGGATTGGGTTATCGCTACTGGCCACAAGGTGGTCATTCTGTTTGAAGGGCGCGACGCTGCCGGCAAGGGCGGCATGATCAAGCGAATTACCCAGCGCCTCAACCCTCGGGTCTGCCGGGTGGCGGCGCTGCCAGCGCCCAACGACCGCGAACGCTCCCAGTGGTACTTTCAGCGCTATGTAGCGCATTTGCCCGCTGCGGGTGAAGTCGTGCTGTTCGACCGCAGCTGGTACAACCGGGCTGGTGTCGAGCGTGTCATGGGCTTTTGCACCGATGCGCAGTACGAGGAGTTTTTTCGCACCGTTCCTGAGTTTGAAAAGATGCTGGTGAGTTCAGGGCTGCAGATCATCAAGTACTGGTTTTCGATTTCCGATGAAGAGCAGAACCTTCGCTTTCTGGGACGAATCCACGACCCGCTCAAGCAATGGAAGCTAAGCCCGATGGACCTGGAGTCGCGTAGCCGTTGGGAGGAGTACACCAAGGCCAAGGAAATCATGCTGAAGCGCACCCATATACCCGAGGCGCCGTGGTGGGTGGTACATGCCGATGACAAGAAAAAAGCCCGGCTCAACTGCATTCATCATCTGCTGCAGCAAATGCCCTACCAGGAAACCGAGCATCCGCCAGTAGTATTGCCCGAGCGCGTTCGCCATGAAGACTATGTGCGTCAGCCGGTGCCCGAAAACATCGTGGTGCCCGAGGTTTATTGACAGGCGCTTGAGCAGGCCTGAACGGCATCCTCAGTCTCTGATATCGGCCACCGACAGTGCCCCAAAGTCGCGCCGCGCCAGAAAGGCCAATACGCGGCAGGCCGCTTCGTCGGGCGACGTCAAGTAGCCGCCGCTTTTAAGGCGCACAAAACTGTCCCGGTCCGCAAACGTTGCTACAACTGCGCCGCGTAACTCCGACAGCATGCCCGTGTCAATCAGGCCCGGCGACCCAGGCCCGATGATATGTTGAGCATTTTGCGTTCGGCATGCCACGGGATGCATTGGTCAGTATCCGCAGATGTTGTGCCACGGGTCGCATGGTAGCGGCAAGCGTCCGGGCTTTTGGGGTCGCTAAAAGTCGGGTGGATTTTCAAAAGCCAGCAAGGCGCCGCTGGCGGGGTGTTCAAACCGCAGGACGCTGGCATGGAGCAGCAGGCGCGTTGCCTTTGCCGCTACCGCTTCAGGCGCATACAGTGCATCACCCAGAATCGGATGACCCAGCGCCTGCAGATGCACGCGCAGCTGGTGGGAACGGCCGGTGACCGGCTCGAGTTCGATGCGCGTACTGTTCGTGGCTTCACTGAATGCCACGGTTCGCCATCGGGTCTGGCTGGGCTTGCCGCGCTCTGCATCAATGATGCGCAACGGACGGCGCGGCCAGTCCACCACGATGGGCAGGTCGATAAGACCCCAGCCGTCCGGGCCTGGCGCTTGCTCAGGGTGACCTTCCACGACGGCCAGGTAACGTTTATGGACTTCGCGGCGCTCAAACAACTGGCTCAATGCGCGCTGCATGCTGATACCCCGAGCCATCAGCATCAGGCCCGATGTGGCCATGTCAAGCCGATGAACGATCAATGCGTCAGGATAGTGCTGCTGCACCCGGCTGCTCAGACAATCCTGTTTGTCTTCGCCACGCCCAGGCACGGCGAGGAGGCCTGAGGGCTTGTTCAGCACCAGCAAGCTTATGTCGGCATAAACGATCTGGAAATAGTCGCCCGCCGCAGCCAGGGTGCTGGGGTTCAAAACCTGTTTTGCAGGGCTCAAGACCTGGGCGGCGGAAAGTTGTGAGTTGTCGGGCTGCTGCGCCTGATCTCGCGAAGCATGAAAAGGTACAGACTTTCGACCTTCTCGCGAGCCCAAGGCGTCTTGCGCAAAAATTTCAGGCTGGACGCCACGCTGGGCTCGCTGGTAAAGCAGCGGATGTTGATACGCTGGCCCAAGTCTTCCCAGCCGTAGTGAGCGGCCAGCGCGGTGACGATGGCTTCGAGCTTGACGCCATGCAGCAGGTTGCCCGGCTGGTCCGGGGACGTTGCCGCTTCTGGCAGCGGCTCTGCAGGGAAATCAGACGGCATCGCCATGACCGGCCTATTTGTTTTTTAGCTTGCCCCGTACCGGCACCTGGGTCACCACGGTCGGGCGGACTGCATCGGGTGAAACGAGTTTGGGCGGCGATGTGTCTTTCTTGGGTTTTTTGACCATTTTGTCGTTGTTTTGCTGACCTTTTGCCATGACGTTCTCCAGTAAGTTGATGCCTGATTATCAGTGCAACTTTATCCGGGGGCGGTGCGTCCGGTCAATCATTTCCGACAGGGTGATCAATGCTGTTTTCGTGAATCCGCCGAGCGCCAGCTGGTGCTGTTTGTGCAAGCCCCAGTACATCAGTTTGGCAAGCCGGCCTTCGACAAAAAAACTGCCTTTGTTCAGGCTGCCCATCAGACTGCCGACCGACGAGTATTCCGACAGCGACACCAGCGACACCAGCGACACCAGCGAGCCCTGGTCGCGGTAGACGAACGCAGGTACGGTTTGCCCGCTCGTCAGCAGCGGCAGCGCGCGCGCCAGATACATGGCCTGCTGGTAGGCCCGCCTGGGCGCGCGGAGGCACCCAGCCGCCATCGGGCTGCTGGCAGGCTGCGCAGTCGCCAAAGGCATAAATGGCGGCGTCGCGCGTGGTCTGCAGGTTGCCGTTGACCATGAGCTGATTGATCCGGGTGGTTTCCAGCGGATCGTCGCCGCCCAGCGAGTTCAAAAAATCAGCTGCCTTGACGCCGGCTGCCCAGACCGTGATGGTCGAAGCAACGGTTTTGCCGCTGGCCATCTTCAGGCTGTCGGCGGTAACTTCAACCACTTTTTCACTGGTATGCACTTCGATGGCCAGATTGCGCAACTCGCGTAGCGCCGATTCGCTCAGGCGTTCGGGCAATTGCGCCAGCAGGCGTGGCGCCGCTTCGATCAGCACGATCTTCAGGTCTTTTTGCGGGTCAATATGGTCAAAGCCGTAACTCGCCAGCACGTTGGCCGCCGCATGCAGTTCGGCCGCCAGCTCAACGCCGGTCGCGCCGCCGCCGACGATGGCGACCGTCAGAACGCCGCTGCCGGCCGTGCGCGCAACGGTTTGCGCGCGAATACAGGCATTGATGAGCCGCTGATTGAGTTGCCGCGCGGCTTTTGGCGTGTTGAGCTTGATGGCGTGTTCAGCCGCTCCGAGGGTGCTGAAGTCATTGGTCTGGCTTCCAACGGCAATGACCAGCGTGTCATAGGCTAGCGACTGGGCCGGCGTGATTTCGCGTCCGGAGTCGTCATGACTGGCGGCGAGTTGAACGGTTTTGTTCTGGCGGTCGATGCCGGCCCAGTTGCGTGGCCAGCGCCAGTCCGCCTGCGCCTCCCCCGACGATGACGATGCGTTGCATAAGGCTTTCTCCTTGAGTCGATTCGGCGGGAGTATTGTAGGTACGGATTAGTGAAAGAGAGAAGTCATTCACCGCAGAGGCGCAAAGAACGCAGAGCAAGAGGAGAATAAAAACAGTAGGACTCTGCGCCTCTGCGGTGAAGGCTGTTTTCTGCTGGAGATATGAGTAGTTGCTATTTTTAAATAAAATAGCCTGATTAACTACCTGCCTCAGACAAGCGCAGCACCCGAAGGGGAAGCGGTTTGGTCTGTACCGCAGCGTGCAGCAGGCGCGGCACCATGGCAGGCAGGTCAAATCGCCGGTTGAAACGGTAAGCAAACTCGGCCAGGTAACGTGCCCCGTACCTGGCATGGTCAAACGAGTGGTAAGTCCCCGCCAGGGAGGTCTTGAGGTTGCCCAGCAGGGTGTTAACCCAGCGCAGCGGGGGTGTTTTCGCCGCTTGCCTGCCCCCGCCCGTGACATGGCGCTCATGCGTGGCGCCGGTCTGCTTGACCTGCAAGAACGCGTGCAAGCCATCGGAGACGACATGTGCGCTGGGCGCCAAGTGCTCGCTTGCCCCGTCTTTAATGATCTCGTTGGTGAACCCGGCCACTGGCGTCAAGCGCATAAAGCGCGGTTTACCGTCTGCGCTGGTTTGCACCGCAGCGACAAAGGCTGACTTGCCGCACGCACCGCGCCCGCCATGAAGGTGGCCCGCGCGCTCGCCGCCCAGATACGCATCATCGATCTCCACCCGCCCGTCCAGGCGACGCGGCTGCTCGCGCAGCAGCATGGTTTGCAGCAACTTGTGCAAAACCTGCCAGGCGGTTTTGTACGTCACCCCCAACTGGCGCTTGAGCTCCAGGGAGCTGAGCGCGTTTTTGCTTTGCGTCATCAGGTACAAGGCCAGGAACCACACCGACAGGGGCAGTTTGGTGTGCTCAAACACCGTGCCCACGATAGAGGAAGACTGGTAGCCGCAGATCAAACACTCCCAGAGCTGACGGCCCGTGCCGTTTCACGTCATGAACGAGCGCGCGCAGCGCCAGCCCTGGGGCCAGCGAGACGCAAACAAAGCGCGTTCGCACTGCGCATCTGTGCCGTACTGGCGTTGAAAGTCGCGCATTGAAAGCCCGGCCTGGAACTGGATTCGGTTCATCGCCATGGGGTGCCTCCGTTAAAACCGTATAAAAATAGTATTTCGGGCACAGTCAAGGAATTCAATAGGTCTGAGGCAGGTAGCTAATCAGGAAAAATAGGCCTTCTGCGCAACTACGGCGGGCGCAGGCAGCTATTAAATCAGGAGCAACGAAGCTCAGTGCCGAAAGACTGCAAGCGCTCGTTCGATGGCGGCCGGCTGGTAAGCTTCAGGCCTCATGCCAAGCCACAGCTTTACCGAACTCACGCGCCAGCGCGCTTTCATGCGGATGTGGTTTGCAAGGTTGTTTGGCACCACAGGCAATCAGATGCTGATGGTGGCCGTCGGCTGGCAGATGTACGAACTGACGGGCAGCGCCTGGGACCTGGGGCTGGTCGGCCTGTACCAGTTTGCGCCTGCGCTGCTGCTGACTCTGTTGGCAGGCCATGTGGCCGACCGGCTGCACCGTGCCCGCATCGTCGCTGCCTGCCTGGTCACGCAGGCCTGCGTGACCCTGATCCTGGTTGCCGCAACGCAAGGCTGGGGTGCATCGGCAGGATGGGCGTCGCGCGAGTTGCTGCTGGGGATGTCGGTGATGCTGGGCGTGGCGCGGGCTTTCCAGATGCCGGCGCAGCAAGCGCTGACGCCGGTGCTGGTGCCGCCTGCGATGCTGCCACGCGCCATGGCCTTCAGTTCGGCGGGCATGCAGGCGGCGATCATTACCGGCCCGGCCCTGGGCGGCGTGATTTTCGTCGCCGGCGCCACGGCCGTCTACAGCGTCTGCGCCTTTCTTTTTGCGACCGGCTGCGGGCTGATAGCGGTGCTGCGTTATGACCATGTACCGCCACCGCGCGAGCCGGTCTCGCTGCGCATGCTGCTGGCGGGCGCGGAGTTTGTCTGGCAGCGCAAAGCCCTGCTCGGCGCAGTCTCGCTGGACCTGTTTGCGGTGCTGCTGGGCGGCGCCACGGCGCTGCTGCCCATGTTCGCCAAAGACATCCTGCAGGTCGGGTCCTGGGGGCTGGGCCTGCTGCGTGCGGCTCCGGCGGCGGGCGCCTTGCTGACATCGGTGGTGCTGACGCGCTGGCCGCTGGACCGGCGTGTGGGCCGCACCATGCTGCTAGCCGTTGCGCTGTATGGCGTGTGCATGCTGGTGTTTGGCGTCTCGACCAGCATGGTGCTGTCGCTGTTTGCGCTGGCCATCTCGGGCGGCGCTGATATGGTCAGCGTGGTGGTGCGCCAGACCTTGATGCAGATCGAAACGCCCAACGACATGCGCGGCCGCGTCAGCGCGGTCAACTCGGTGTTTATTGGCGCGTCGAACCAGCTTGGTGAATTTGAATCGGGTGCGACGGCGGCCTTGCTGGGCCCTGTCGGGTCAGTCGTTGCTGGCGGCATCGGCACATTGCTGGTGGCCGTGCTGTGGCTCAAGGGTTTCCCCGCCCTGGCCAAGCGCGACCGCATGACCGGATCATCATCGCCGCGTCACAGCCTGTAACGCAGCTTAGCCAGGCCCGGCTCAGCGTGCCTGGTTGGCGCGAATGCGCAGTACTTCCATCGGCGTGATATCACTCGCCTGGTTACCCCACGATGTGCGGATATGGGTGATGACTGCGGCCACTTCGCTGTCATTGAGCACCAGCACGAAGGGCGGCATTCCAAAAGGTCGCGGGTTGCCTGCCGTGGCCGGTGCGTAGCCGCCGTTGAGCACTATCTGCACCAGGTTTTCCATCGATGTCATCGTCACGGCGCGGTTGCCCGCGAGTGGCGGATAGGCATTGGCAATACCCTGACCCTTGTCGCCATGGCACTGCGCGCAATGCTGCTCATACAGCTTGACGGCTTTTTCTGTATTGAACGAAGCGTTGGCCGGGCGGGCCGGGGGAGGTGCTTCAGGCTTTGGGCTTGAGCTGGGCAGCTCTTTCAGATACTGCGCCATCGCGCCCAGGTCTTCCTGAGTCAGGTACTGCGTGCTGCGCAGCACCACTTCGGCCATTGGCCCGGTCACCGAGGCACGGGGCGAGACGCCGTTTTTAAGCAGGCTGACGATGTGTTCCCGGTCCCAATCACCCACGCCTGCTTCATGCGGCGAGGCAAGCGACGGCGCATACCAGTTCTGCATCGGAATCAGGCCGCCGGCCAGGTCCAGCGCTTTGCTGGTCCTGGTGCCACCCAGTGCATCGCGCGGCGAATGGCACGCGCTGCAGTGACCCAGGCCTTTGACGAGGTAGGCGCCGCGGTTCCATTCGGCGTTTCGGCTGGGCTCTGGGTGGTACACACCAGGGCTGAAATACAGCGCGCGCCATACCGCCAGCGCCGCCTGCGACTGGTAAGGAAAACGCAGCGCGTGCGGCTGGTTGGGCTGCGCCACCGCGGGCAGACTGCGCAGGTAAGCAAAAATCGCGTCCGAGTCTTCACGCGTGACCTGGGTGTAGCTGGTGTACGGAAATGCCGGATACAGCAGGCGACCGCTTTTCGAGCGGCCGTTGTGCATGGCGCGCCAGAAATGGGCGGATGACCAGTTGCCAATGCCCGTGTTCGCATCAGGCGTGAGGTTGGAGGTAAACACGGTGCCAAAAGGCGTGGCAATACCCAGGCCGCCCGAATAGCTCTGGCCGCCGCGTGCGGTATGGCAGGTCATGCAGTTACCGGCGCGCGCCAGGTAAGCGCCGCGTGCCATCAAAGTTTCGCTGGGCACGTAGGTCAGAGGCGCTTTTACATCCTGTTCTTCGTCGCGCACGTTCAGGGACCAGACTATTGCGGCAGCACTGGCGGCCAGTACGCAAATTCCCAGCGCAAATTTGGTCCGGTTTTTCATTTCTGGACCTTCGTGTTGGCGGCTGAAGAGTCGGTCAGCGGCGCGCTGCCGCAGGTCATGGCGACTGCACCCGGTGCCAGCGCAGGCAGGACTGCGGCGGGGTGGGTATCGGTGGGCAATGGCTGTGCCGCGACCCAGCTGGCCACGGCGTTAATGTCTTCCAGGCTCAAACGCGCCACCACCTCCTTCATGCAGTCAGGCGCATGGGCGCGGCGCTGGCCGGTTTTCCAGGCACCCAGTTGCGCATTGAGGTAATCACGCGGCAGGCCCAGCAAGCCGGGAATGTTGGGAGCCACGCCTGTCATTGCCTGGCCATGGCATTGCACACAGGCCGGCAGCTTGCGTGCCAGGTCGCCCTGCGTTGCAAGTTGCTGGCCGTGGCGCAAAATCTCGGCCGGGGCCGAAGCGGGCAGCGGCGCAGGATAAGGCACCTCCAGAGCAGAAAAATACTGCGCGATTTCCAGCAGGTAGGCGCTACTCAGCGGATCAATCAGCTGCGTCATCAGCCCATAGTGACGCCGTCCGTCGCGAAAATTGAGCAACTGGTTGTAGAGATAACCGGCCGGCTTTCCGGCCAGGCGCGGGTAATAGCCGTCAGGCGCTGCGCGGCCCTGCGGTCCATGGCAGGCAGTGCAGGCCAGCGTTCGCTGGGCAATGGTGTCTTCAAAAGGCGCAGCGGCGGCGGCCGGGCCGGTGCCGACAGCCAGCAGGCTGCAACCCAGCAGGGCAAACACTGCCAGGGTGCGTTCCGGGGAATGAAGCGCGGTCTTTTGCATGGGGGAATCATGCCTTACCCAGCGGCAGTCTGCACTGATGCATCTGCTTGAAATCAGGGCAGGGCAGGGGAGGGTGATGAATTTTTGACGCCCGGCTTGCAAAGCCCTTGACCATCAGCCCGTCAGAACGACAGCCTAATCACCACGTCAGACGCGGGATATGCCACGCAGGGCAGGATGTAGCCTTCACGCTTTTCATCAAGGCTCAGTCCCGGCCATTCAATGCGGTACGTCACCTGACCGCTGACCAGCCGGCAAATGCAGCTGCGGCAGCTACCGTTGCGGCACGAATTAGCCAATAACGTCAACCCGGCCAGCTCTGCCGCCTGAAGCAGTGGCAGCGACGCAGGCGCGTCAAATAGAGTGCCGTCCGGCTCAAGGCGGGCCGTAAAAACAGGGCTGGCAGGATTTTGCGAGGATTCCTGAATCGAGAAAGTGGATATCGGGCTGCGGGGTAGCATGAGGTTAAATTTCTGGATAAATGCTGCGTAACGGGCACCTAATTTACCCCAGGCCCGGTTTGCCTCCCGCGGATTTGCGCGACAATCCGGCCTCTCGCGCACTGCTCACCTCTATTCACAAGCGATTTTTTGATGTCCAGCTATTCCGTTCGTCCTGCCACCGCCCGCGACGCCAAAGCCATCGCCGAAATTCACGTTGCCACCTGGCAAGCCGCCTACAGGGACGTGATGCCTGAGGATTACCTCAACAAGATGACGCTGGAAAAGCGCCAGGCCTACTGGAGCGAAGCAATTGAGTACAGCGAGCCGCAATTGCTGGTGGCGACAGATGGCGATCAGATCGTCGGCTTTGTAGGCTACGACCGCTCGCGTGATGCAAAAACCCGCTCCACGGTGGGGGAAATATGGGCAATTTACGTGGCGCCGCCCCATTGGGGAAAGGGCGTGGGTCTGGCTCTGTGGGACGGCGCACGCGACGGCCTGAAGGAAGAAGGCTGCACACAAGTCACGATCTGGGTGCTGCTGCGCAACGAGCGCGCCTTGCAGTTTTGCGAACATGCAGCCGGTTTCAAGCGGGAAATGGCATCGCTCAAAACGGTTGCTTTTGGGCCGGTCAAGCTGGAAGAAATACGGCTCAAGCGCGCGGTAGACTGAGCGGCAGCGCGTCAGCCCGGTACAGTCACCTCACCGTTTTCATCAGGAATGAGCGGCGATCCCTCGTCGGGATTCACCGGCAACTCCAGGCCCTCGTCATCTTCAGCGGTTTCCTCACCCGGTCCTTTGCGGGGCGGGGTATGGCCGG
>JAYWDL010000325.1:0-4171 GCA_043779865.1 Polaromonas sp. | reverse complement strand
GGCTAAAGACTCTCTGCACTATGCAAAGCTCTCCATAACAGTCTGTACCAGACATTCTGCACTCCGTATTCGTCCGTCATCAGTTCGCAGAATCCCATCTCGTCGTTTTGGCGGGTCACCCTTAACCATTCGGCAAGCTGCGGTCTGACTCAAGAATCAAGCAGCGATAATCCCTGCATGTCTTCTTCCCCCAAAGTTCTTTTCGGTTTCCATGCCGTCGGCGTGCGCCTTAAAACCGCCCCCAGGTCGGTACTGGAGGTATTTTTCGACGCCTCGCGCCGCGATGCCCGCATGCGCCAGTTCACCGATCGCACCCGCGAAGCCGGCGTGCGGCTGATCGAATCCGACGGCCTGCGCCTGGCCAAAATGTGCGGCAGCCACGGCCATCAGGGCGTGGTGGCGCGTGTGGAGGCCGTGGCCCAAGTCACGTCGCTCGATGAATTGCTTGAGCAGCTCGAAGCGGCCGGCACGGCCCAGCCCTTGCTGCTGGTGCTTGACGGCGTGACCGATCCGCACAATCTGGGGGCCTGCCTGCGGGTGGCTGACGGCGCGGGCGCGCAGGCCGTGATTGCCCCCAAGGACCATGCGGCCGGCATCAGCGCCACGGTGGCCAAGGTCGCCAGCGGCGCTGCCGAAACCGTGCCGTATTTCATGGTGACCAATCTGGCGCGAACTTTGGGCGAACTCAAGGAGCGCAACATCTGGTGTATCGGCACCAGCGACGATGCGCCCAAAACGATTTACGACGTGGACCTGACCGGCCCGGTGGCGCTGATTCTGGGCGCTGAAGGCGAGGGCATGCGGCAGCTGACGCGCAAGACATGTGACGAACTGGTCAGCATTCCGATGCACGGCGCGGTGGAAAGCCTGAATGTGTCGGTCGCCAGTGGGGTCTGCCTGTACGAAGCGCTGCGCCAGCGTCGCTGAGAGATCCAGGTTCTCACGCGTTGCGGGAAAAGGCCGCAGCGTCATTCAACCAGGCGGGTGCTGCCTCAGGAATGACGCGCAGCCATCAGGCTATGGCACAGCGACGCCATTTTTTGAGCCGTTTCGCCCATGCCCATCATTCCCCTCATGCTGCCGTGCATGAGCCACATTCCGAGCATGGCGATGACGGAAAGTAAGCCGATAAAGGCCAGAACGATCACGATGGTTCTCAGTACGGTTGATTCAGAAGTCATTACAGCCTTCAAAAGTAAAAAGTTGATGTGAAAACGGGGGGCGATTGCAGTGAGCCCGTCAGGCAATGGTTTGCGCCACAAAGCTTGAAAACTCAGGCGACGTTTTCAGATCGAACCCCATTGCCTGGGCTTCGGCAAACACTTGCTCGCGGGTCCAGCCGTTTTTCCTGGCCGTGCTCAATAAAAGTAGCAGCGCAGCACGCGTTCCAGTGGCGCAGTGAAGTAAAAACGGGCCTTCCCTGCTGCTGATCACGGCCTCCAGTTCACTGATCTGATGAGCATCAAGCCCGGCTTTATTGACTGGAATATTGACGTAGTCCAGCCCGCACTTCGTCGTCAGTGTCTCGTTGGATGCCACCGTTTCAGACGGCATCCGAAAATCGATGACTGTTTTAATTCCTTGCTGCTTTGCCGCGTCAAGATCCTGCGCGCTTGGCTGGGGACCGATGTAGATACCGTCTTTGACGGGTTTGAATGAATGCATGATGATTTCCTTCAAGTGATGCGTTCTTACCCCTGCAGGCTTTCTGTCATGTGAGCGCAGTATTTCTCCAGGCTCTCAGGCAAATGATCCGGACAGACGCCGCATTGCTGGTTGCCTGGCACCGCGTAATCAATGAACTTCGGATACGGCAAATTCAGGTTTGCCATGATGGTTTTGAATTGCTCAAGTGTGCGCGCCTGGCCGAGCCGCGGGTTGCGTTTTTTTTCCTGGGCAATCGAGGAGACGCGCCTGTTTTGGTAATCATGGCCGGGGTACACAAGCGTGTCGTCCGGCAATGAAAACAGTTTTTCATGAACGCTTTTGTACAAGGCATCGGCGTCGCCGTTCTGAAAGTCGGTTCTGCCACAGCCTTCAATCAGCAAGGCGTCCCCGGTGAAAAGCCGCTCGTCAAACAGGTAGGCGAAATGTCCGGCGGTATGTCCCGGCGTATGCAGCGGTTGCAGCGCAATGCTGCCGACCTGGAACGTCACGCCTTCTTCTATGCCGGTGTCGGCACAGGGCAGGCGGTCGAACGCTGGCGCGGCAATCTTGCTGCCGACTTTGTTTTTCAGCTCGCGTGCGGCGGTAATGTGGTCGGCGTGGATGTGTGTGTCCACGGTATAGGCCAGGGTCAGCCCAAGCCTGCTGATTTCGGACAGGTCACGCGCCATGGACACGATGACCGGGTCAACCAACACCGCCTGGCCGGTTTCCGCGCAACCCAGCAAGTAGGTGTAGGTGCTCGACAAGGGTTCAAAAAGCTGGCGAAAGATCATGAAAAATCTCCTTTTTGTAATGTTACTTCAAATATATGCATAACAATATACTATAAATATATATAATATAAAGCATCAATTTACGACATTCTTTCATGACTATTACTACCGAACCACTGGACATGCAGGCCATGCGCCTGGCCGCTACACAAGCCAGCGGTTTACTCAAAGCACTGGCCAATTCAGACCGGCTGCTGTTGCTGTGCCAACTCAGCCAGGGCGAACAGTGTGTCGGCGAACTGGAAAATTTACTCGGCATCGTGCAGCCTACGCTCTCGCAGCAGCTGGGCGTTCTGCGGGAAGAACGTCTGGTGAGCACGCGACGCGAAGGCAAGCAGATTTTTTACAGTATTGCAAGCAAAGAGGCCTTGGCCGTGATGCAAGTGCTCTACGCGCAATTCTGCAACCCCACTCAGGAGAAAATGAATGATTGACTGGCTTAATTTCACGCCTTGGTCGTCATTGGCAGGCGGGCTGCTGATAGGAGTCTCTACCGCAATGTTCCTCCTGTTCAATGGAAGAATTGCCGGTATCAGCGGCATCCTCGGCGGATTGTTACGGCCAAAGGCAGGTGACGTCGGATGGCGGATAGCCTTTCTCCTGGGCCTGCTGGCCGCGCCGCTGCTTTATGGTCTTGCTGCACCACTGCCCGGGGTGCGGATTGATGCCTCTATGACCACGCTCATCGTGGCGGGTCTGCTGGTGGGTGTTGGCACCCGCTATGGTTCGGGTTGCACCAGTGGGCATGGCGTCTGTGGCCTGTCGCGGCTTTCTCCGCGCTCCATGGTCGCTACCGCTGCGTTCATGCTGGCCGGCTTTGCCACCGTGTACACCGTCCGTCATCTCATTGGTTAAGGGGAAAAGTATGCAACTGTTGATGGCACTAGCCTCCGGTCTGGTATTCGGGCTCGGCCTGATTATTTCAGGCATGACCGATCCTTCCAAGGTGACCGGTTTTCTCGATCTCGCCGGCAAATGGGATCCGTCGCTTGCCTTTGTCATGGGCGGTGCGATCCTGGTGGGCCTGTTTGCTTTCCGGTTTGCCGCAACGCGTTCCAGCGCCATTCTGGGCGGCCCCATGCGGCTGCCGACTGCGCGGCAGATTGACCGCCGACTGGTTCTCGGTGGACTGACATTCGGTGTTGGTTGGGGCCTGGCCGGGTATTGTCCCGGCCCTGTACTGGCATCGCTGGCAACAGGCGGCAGCAAGCCCTTGATATTCGTGCTTGCAATGCTGGCGGGGATGGCGATTTTTGAAATTCTGGACCGGCTTGGCCAGTCTGATGCAAAGAAAGCCGCCTGTTAGCCATTCCTGGTTCTTCTTTTGCCTGCTCGAACTGAACTGCCCAAGGCGCAACATCAGCTGGCCGGAAATGAACAAGCCGATGGCCGCAGGCTGCCGTGCGTTCGGGACAGCGACAGCGGACGGTTCATCTGGACCACCCGCTGCGCGTGCGCCCTGGCGTTGTCGGGTGCTGTTACCGGCCTGTTGTCCGGCCTGCTCGGTGTAGGGGGCGGCTTCGTGATGGTGCCGGCCCTGCAACGCTATACCGACCTCGCGATGAAATCCGTTGTGGCGACCTCACTGGCTGTCATCGCGCTGGTATCAGTGACCGGCGTAGCACCCAGTGCTTTTTCCGGTAAGCTGATCTGGGAAGTTGCAATTCCGTTTTCTGCGGGCTCCCTCACAGGAATGATAGGTGGCGGTCTGATTTCGTCCCGATTGGCAG
>JAYWDL010000324.1:0-4187 GCA_043779865.1 Polaromonas sp. | reverse complement strand
ATATTTGCCAAAACGGCCGGGGTCAATGTAGAGACGATTCGGTTTTACCAGCGCAAAGGCCTGCTGCCAGAGCCAGACAAGCCTTACGGAAGCATTCGCCGCTATGGCGAGGCGGATGTAACGCGGGTGCGGTTTGTAAAATCTGCGCAACGGCTGGGTTTCAGCCTTGGTGAAATCGGGGAATTGCTGCAGCTGGAAGATGGCGCCCACTGCGAAAAAGCCAGCAACCTGGCCGCGTCCAAGCTCAAGGATGTGCGCGAAAAGCTGGCCGACCTGACAAGTATTGAGGCAGTCCTGTCTGAACTCGTGTGTGCCTGTACTGCGGCGAACGGAAAGGTTTTCTGTCCGCTAATTGCATCGCTGCAGCAGGCGCAACCGGGCGCAGCTGGCACGGTGACATCAGCAAGCCGTTAATCCTAAAAACGGCAGTTGAACTCGTGAAATATCGGTAGCTCATTGATTTGAAAAGCAAATCAGGCGGTAGACAACACACCCAAAAGGAACTGCTCCGCAGAAGAGGAGAAAGGCTGGAAAGCCGCGCCAGTATCGCCTTTGCGTTTTTTCTAGTGAGGATCAACTGCCGGATTTGGTCTCTATCCATGCACTTGCCGAGTCTGCAGCGTGCCGGTTTGGTCAGATCACGCCGTCAAACATCATCACATCGACTTCAGCGCCCACGGCCACATTGCCCTGACCGTGATGCAGCACGATAAGCCCGTTGGCCTCGGCCATTGAACTCAGCACGCCCGAGCCCTGGCTGCCGGTGGTTTTTACCTGCAAGGAGCCGTCGGGCGCGGTCGATACCCGTCCGCGCTGGTATTCAGTGCGGCCCGGTTTTTTGCGAATCGCCTCGCTGCTGGACGCTTTGAGCATCAGCGTCGGTTCAGGATTCGCGCCCATCATCTGCAGCAGGGCAGGGCGCACAAAGGCCAAAAAAGTCACCATGACCGCGACCGGATTGCCGGGCAGGCCAAACAGCATGGCAGCGTTTCGGTTGCTATTGTTTTCGTAGCTGTCAGCTCCCGTAGTATATGCGCAGGAGGCTGATTTTACTGACAATATTCGGCCAACGGCCATGGGCCGGCCCGGTCGCATTGCGATGCGCCAGAAAGCCACATCGCCGAGCTTTTTCATCATGGCTTTGGTGTAGTCAGCCTCGCCCACGCTGACGCCGCCCGAGGTGATGATGGCGTCGGCCTGCGTCGCCGCGCGGGTAAACGCCGCCTCCAGCAGCGCCGGGTCGTCGCGCACCACGCCCATGTCAATGACCTGGCAGCCCAGGCGGCTTAGCAGGCCAAAGATGGTGTAGCGGTTGCTGTCATACACAGCGCCTTCGCGCGGCGCTTCGCCCGGTGACAGGATTTCGTCGCCGGTTGAAAAGTAGGCCACCCGCAGCGGGCGCCATGTTTTCAGAGTTTCAAGACCCAAAGAGGCTGCCAGGCCAAGACGGGCGGGCGTAAGCAGCTCACCTTTTTGTAGCGCCGGCTTGCCCTGCATCAGGTCTTCGCCGCGCAGGCGGCGGTTGTCGCCGGTGCGCAGCAAAGCGGGTGGAATCGTGATGCAGTCAACTCCACCGACCTGAGTCAGCTTGATAAATTCCTGCGGAACCACTGTGTCCAGACCCGGCGGCATCACTGCCCCGGTCATGATCTTGACGCACTGGCCAGGCTGGACTCTGCCCCGCCAAGCCTTGCCCGCCAGCGCCGTGCCGACCACTTGCAACTCCAGCGTGGCGTTTGCAACCAGCTGACCGCCTGCAAACGCATAGCCGTCCATGGCCGAGTTGTCGTGCGGCGGCACATCGAACGGCGAAATTACATCCGCCGCCAGAACGCGGCCCAGAGCTTCAAACAAGGGCAGTTCGAGCATGTCCTGCACCGGCGTCACCAGACGGGACAAAAAGGTCAGCACGTCGTCGGCCGACATGGCCTGCGGGTCGTAGCCCTGCAGCTCGGCGGCAATCTGGTCCAGTGTTTTCACGGCTGGTGCGATTCGAGTTGATGCAGTTCGGCCAGCGTGTTGGCATTGAAAAAGCCGTGCGCGTCGTCGCCAGGGCGGTCAAACGGCACGATGACGGTTTTGTGTTGAGCCGTCCACGCGTCAATCTTGCGGCCGCCGCCCTGCGTAAAACGCATCAGGCTTTCGAGCATGCTGATTCCCATCAGGCAAAACACCGGCTGCGGCCGCAACTGCCCGTCTTCCTCGGGTGCGGCGGCGACGGCAAAATCGGCATCTTCCTGTGCAAAAGCCTCTGCCATGCGTGCCACCAGGTCAGCGGGAAACAGCGGCGTGTCGCAGGGAACGGTAAGCAGGTAAGGCGTTTCGCAACGCTCCAGGCCGGTCATGAAGCCTGCCAGCGGCCCGGCATAGTCGCCCAGGCCCGTGCTGTCGGGCCAGACCGGAACGCCAAGGGATTCGTATGCGGCCAGGTTTCGGTTGGCATTGATCATGATCTCGCCGACTTGGGATGACAGCCGCATCAGCGTATGCAAGGCCAGCGGCACGCCGTTGAAGTTCTGCAATCCCTTGTCCACGCCGCCCATGCGCGAGCCGCGTCCTCCGGCCAGGATCACGCCGGTAATGGCTTCTATATGCAAGGGTTCGCGGGTATCCATAGTGCTAATCATCCTCCGATGTAACTCATTTCAACTCTCTTTTTGCCTTCTGCCGGGCTGGCGTCAGGCGGCAGGGCGGCGCGCAGTTCCGAATAGCGGTCTGAACGCGCCTGCCAGATCGGACCGACTGCCGCCGCAATCTGCTCGTCGGCAAAGTTGCCGCGCAGCAGGGCGCGCAAATCATGGCCCTGGCTGGCGAACAGGCACAAAAACAGTTTTCCTTCAGTCGACAGGCGCGCCCGGTTGCATTCGCCGCAAAAGGCCTGCGTCACGCTGCTGATGGCGCCAATTTCACCCGCGCCATCGGCATAACGCCAGCGCTCGGCAGTTTCGCCGCTGTAATTCGGGTCGATGGCCGTAAGGGGGAATTTGGCGTTGAGGCGTTCAATGACCTGCGCTGAAGGCAGCACCTCATCCATGCGCCAGCCATTGGTGGCGCCGACATCCATGTATTCGATAAAGCGCAGCACCGCGCCTGAATGCCGGAAATGCCGCGCCAGCGGAAGGATTTGGGAATCGTTCGTTCCGCGCTTGACCACCATGTTGATCTTGATCGGCGCCAGGCCGACTTTTTGCGCGGCTTCAATGCCCCTGAGCACGTCAGTGACCGGAAAATCCGCATCGTTCATGCGCCGGAAGATGACATCGTCCAGCGCATCCAGGCTGACGGTAACGCGCTGCAGTCCGGCGTCTTTCAGCGATTGAGCCTTTCTGGCCAGCAGCGATGCATTGGTGGTCAGGGTGATGTCAAGCGGCCTGCCGTCAGGCGTTTGCAGCCTGGCAAGCATTTCGATCAGCACTTCCAGATGCTTGCGCAGCAACGGTTCGCCACCCGTCAACCTGATTTTCTCGACACCATGCGCGACGAAAATCCTGGCCAGCCGGGTGATTTCTTCAAAACTCAGCAAGGAGCTTTGCGGCAAAAAGGCATAGTCCTTGTCAAACACTTCGCGCGGCATGCAGTAGTTGCAGCGGAAATTGCAGCGGTCCGTCACGCTGATGCGCAGGTCGCGCAGCGGCCGTCCCAGCGTGTCGCTCAGCAGTCCTGTTGGCGCTGACAACCGGGCAGGAACGGGCGGCACGCGGCTTGCGTAACGCATGTCTGCCAGGGGAATTACTTTGCGCGGTATGTCTGTCATAGTGAATGGCCTTGGGGTGAATTTACCCGATTGGCCTGATCAGCCACCGAATTGGCGGTCTTATCCTCAGCGAGTGCAAGTTATAGCTTGGGAGGGCAGCCGAAAAAGCGGAAGTTTTTTCAAACGCAGCGCGTGCCATCGGCTTCAATGCACACGCCACCGATGAAGCCGGCCTGGTTGCTCGCCAGGCACGGCGTTGGCATGGCATTTGTCAAAATCGTCTTCGCTGACGTCAAGCGCCAGCTGGTTGCGATGCGTTCGGACGGCATTTCTGACCATCACGTCGAGCTTGCCGTAGCCCTGCACCGCGGCATCGACCAGAGCCTTGACTTCATCCGATTTCGTCACGTCGGCAGCAAAAACGACGCACTGCCGCCAGCCTTGACGATGGTGGCCACCACTTTTTCGCCCATCGCATCATGAATGTCGTTCA
>JAYWDL010000323.1:0-4188 GCA_043779865.1 Polaromonas sp. | reverse complement strand
ACTTCAAAGACGAGGCATCAGGCAAAAACTGGTACGAACTCACCAGCCAGGCCTTCACCGTCTTCCTGCCCGTCAAGAGCGTCGGCGTGATGGGCGATGGCCGCACCTACGAGTACGTGGTCGCCCTGCGCGCCGTGCAGACCAGCGATTTCATGACTGCAGATTGGGCCGAGTTGCCCTACGCGCTGTTGAAAAAGGTGTCCAGCCGCATCATCAATGAAGTCCGGGGGATTAACCGGGTGACGTATGACGTGAGCTCCAAGCCTCCTGCGACGATCGAGTGGGAGTGAAGGTAAGTTGAAGTTCAGTTCATTTGATGGCGGTAGTTGCGGTAAATGCTGCAACCCGACATGAATTAAAAGCCCAGGGTTTTGTGCCAGAGATTTAGATTGAACGTTTGCCTCAATTTTTTGCCTGAGCGCATGGTTTGCTTAGGTACCGGAACTTCTGACTATGGAGGCAAAATCTTTAATGCGGCGCGCATCGCGCTTGGTAGGAAAAGTAAATCATGCACCTCTACGAACTACGCATTCAAAGATTCCGCCGATTCAATGACCTGACTCTCCGCTTTAAAAACGGGCTGAATGTCATAGTCGGCCCCAACAACGCTGGTAAGACGGCCGTCGTCGACGCGTTGCGCGTGCTGCTATCCGCGAGCGACGAGGGCAACTTGCGGCTGACTGAACTCGACCTGCATGAAGCAGTCAATGGAACCAAGAGCACGGATGCCAAATTCACGTTCTTGTTCCGAGGCCTCGACATCCATCAAGAAGCCGACTTCATGACAGCCCTCAGGCCGCTGAATGACGCTGCTGGCAAACTCATTGAGTACGAAGCTCAATTCACAGTTCAATACATACAAACTGAGCCTGGTGGTCGCTTGAAGCTACGGCGGTGGGTTGGCGATCATCCCGAAAATCTGCTGTCTACAGAGATGTTGGAGGAGCTTCGCGCAGTCTACCTCCAGCCGCTGCGAGACCCTGCCCTTGGACTCAAGCCTGGGCGCATGAGCCAGTTATCCAAGTTGGTCCAACGTCTATCGACCGAGGTGCAGCGCGATGTGTTAGCTAAAAAGCTCAAGGATTTCGATGATGTTCTAAAAGTGCAGCCACCGGTTTCTTCAACCAATGATGCGATTGGTAAGAGGCACAACAGTATGGTGGGTACGGAACTTGCGCAGGCTCTCAAATTGCAGCTCAGCCCCAGTGATTTCACTCGATTTGCAGCTAGGGTCGGGCTGTCAATCGCAGACATGGATGTAGAGCAAAACGGACTCGGTTTCAACAACCTCATCTACATGGCAGTCGTCCTCAGCGAGCTGGCGCTGAGCACGGATGCGTCGTACTGCGCTCTAATTGTGGAAGAGCCTGAGGCACACCTTCATCCTCAGCTGCAAGCCGTGCTGCTTGACTACCTTCGTACCGTTGAAATACCAGAGCAGGGGCAGCGCGCCGTTCAGGTCTTCGTGACAAGCCACTCACCGAACTTTGCGGCACTGGCGGACATCGACTCGATCTGCTGTGTGTACGAGCGGCCGCAAGGGCCAGCAGCATTCGCACCGAGGGATGTCATTTTTAAACCCGGAAAGAAGGAGAAGCTGCAGCGATACCTTAACGTGACACGAGCCGAACTTTTCTTCGCTCGTCGCATAGTGCTTGTAGAAGGTACAGCAGAGCTTTTCATCTTAGAGGCGCTGGCGAAGAAGGCCGGTGTCAACCTGCGTAAAAAGTCTGTGAGCATCATCAGCACAGACGGCCTGAATTTCGACGCGTTCATGCCGCTCTTCGGCAAGGATGCGATGCAGATTCCTGTTGCAGTGATCACTGATGCCGACCCGCCCGCCGCTGACTTTCCGGACAATACCGAAGCGCCGGAGTTATCTGCGAACGCGAAGTTACTCCATCAGCTTGAGGACGACTTCGTGAAGTGTTTCTTTGCGAAGAAAACGTTGGAGTACGACTTGGCGTTCGATGCCGGCTGCCGCACTCACATGCTTGCCGCCCTAACCGAGATGCACCCTGACATCGGAGCAGCGCTCACAATAGAGGTCGATAAAGCCGCAGGAGATGGCGCGAAGGCCAAGCAGCTATTCTGCGGAACCTTCCAGCGGGGTGAGGGCAAAGTCAAAGTCCAGAAGGGGCGTTTCTCGCAGATCCTTGCTTATGTGATAGCAACCTCGAACGATCCGGTTGAACTGCCTACCTACCTCAGCGAGGCCTTGACGTTTGTCACGGTGCCGGAGAAGGTTGATGGCGCATTTTGAGCCGACGCCGGAGCAGAAGGCCATCATTGAGGCAGACTCTGAGTCAATTGCCGTCGTGTCTTGCCCAGGTAGCGGCAAGACGACTACTGCGGTGCGACGACTGGCAGAGCTTCGCAGCCGACTAGCAACCTCGCGCGGGTACGTAGCGCTGCTGTCTTACTCCAACGTGGCCGTCAACACGTTTCGAACTGAGTACCAGGATCTGACGGGGCGCTCGGGCGACGATGATCGCGTGGTCATCCAAACTGTGGATTCGTTCATCACGACCTATCTCTTGCGGCCGCACGGCGCGCGCATCATGAAATGCAATCGTGCGCCGTTTCTTGTCTTTGGAAACGAGCCGTTTATGGCGAACTATGCGGTCGGCCAAGGCACGGAGCGTATTGGTCTTGAAGACGTTTTGCTAGACCGCTGCGGTGGTAAAACAGTTTTTTACCACCGATTCAAAGGTGGAGTAACACAACGCCTCGACGACGCGAGGGCAGCTGAAGCCCTTGACAAGGTGAAAAAGCTCGCCAAAGTCGGTGGTTACACCTACGCCTTAGGTCGAGCATGGGCGCTAAATATTTTGAAAAAAGAACCGAGACTTGCTGCTACTTTTGCGAGGCGGTTTTCACAGATCCTCGTGGACGAAGCTCAGGACATCGGCAGTTTCGAGGGTGAACTGCTGGACTTGCTGGGGAGGTCAGGAAGCGTTGTATCTCTGATTGGGGATATCCATCAGAGCATCTACGGCTTTAACTTCGCAACCGGTGCATACCTGCGAAAGTTCGCGCTGCGTGAGGGGGTCCTGTCGCTCCCGCTTTCCCAAAATCGTCGGTCGGCTCCGGCAATCGTATCTTTTGCTAACGCGTTGTCCACCACGAAATCGAAGCCGTTCCGAGAGGCGCCGGGCGGGCTTGCTGGTACCTTCTACTGGCGCTACGAGAACAGCAAACTTCCCCAGTTCATGTCGGCTTGGGCGACGGCGCTCAAGGCGGCGAGCTACGGTCTGCGTGATGCTGCTGTTCTTTGCAGAGGAGCAAGCCTCTTGGCCAGGGTATCGTCCGGCGTGGCTGAAGTGGGGCAATCAGCGGTGAAGCACTTCGCAGCAGCTGCAGCGGAGCGTGACCAGCGGGGCGACATCGCGCTGACGCTTGAACATTGTGCTAAGGGGGTGATGCTTCTGGTCGATGGTCTCGCAGACTCTTTCCTGCGCGACCTGAAAGCACTGCATCGCGAAGGTGATCTCATTGCAATGCGGCGCTTGGTCTGGGCGCTCATCCGTAACCCTGCAACTGGCATTCCACTGGCAACTCTTGATGCCAAAAGCCAATGGCTACCAGCGCTAAAGAAAAACTTGGAAAACTGGCTGTTTTTGGTCGAGTCGGCGACAGACTACCGGCGCGTTGTCACGTGGACATCGAGGGTGACGACTGCGAAACTCCCAGATCAAAGGCCACTCATTGCGGTGGGCTTTGGCCAAAACGAGTGGTCAGGGCTTCGCTTTGGAACGGTACATTCCGCCAAAGGCGAGGGCATCCCGGCGGTGATGTACCTGACGAGCAAGTCGCATCTTGATGCACTCGTTGCTGGGACACATACCGAGGACGGTCGTATAGGCTTCGTGGCAGCAACGAGAGCTCGTGACCTTTTAGTCATTGCGATTCCAAATTCGACCGCTCCTGAAGTGATCACCTCACTGAAAGGTTTGGGCCTTGCTGATTGGGATCAGGCCAAACTGGCTGTGGTTTTGGCAGGTAAGCTTGCAAGAAATTATTGAAAACGACTCTTTGCCGTTGAGAAGCCAGTGGGGCAGAGGCCAGTGGGGTCAGGAGAGCCAGTGGGGTCACCAGTAGGGTCAGGTCTTTCAATCATACATTTTGAATACCGAAAGAAGTCGTATTTGGCCTATAGCCCAATAAATTCGGGCGCAAGAAGCTACA
>JAYWDL010000322.1:0-4193 GCA_043779865.1 Polaromonas sp. | reverse complement strand
GGCAACTGCTTGCGAACGATGTAGCCCAGGGCTTCCATGGCCTTCATGGCGGTAAACGTGGTGGGCTCCATCACGCCGGCCCACTCCGTCGCCGCGTTTGCCAGCCCGCTGGTCTACGCGCAGGACTACCCGACCAAGCCTATCCACATCATCGTGCCCTTGCCGCCGGGCGGTTCCAACGACGTGCTGGCCCGCTTGCTGGGCCAGAAGATGTCCGAAGCCTTCGGCCAGCCGGTGATCGTGGAGAACAAGCCCGGCGCGGCAGGCAACATCGCAACCGACTACCCGCCAAGTCGGCGCCCGACGGGTCCGCGCTGGCGCTTAAAGGCACAGACCGGCTGCCCGTCGCGGTGATCGGCGACGGCGACTACATGATGGGCGTCAACGCACTCTGGACGGCGGCCAATGCCCGCATTCCGATGCTGGTGGTGGTCTGCAACAACCGCTCCTTCTTCAATGACGAGTTGCACCAGGAGCGGGTAGCGCGCGAGCGCAAGCGGCCGGTCGAAAACCGCTGGATTGGCCAGCGCATCAGCGATCCGCCTGACCTCGCCATGATGGCCAGAGGCCAGGGTCTGACCGGCATCGGGCCGGTGGAAGACGCCGCGGAACTGGAACGCGTCCTTGTCGATGCCATCGCGGCCGTGAAGAAGGGTGAGACCGTGGTGGTCGATGTCATTGTGCAAACCGGCTATAGCCCGGCCATGACCGCCGGCCTGACCCGCTCGCAAGACTAGAGTTGCCGCAGCATCACTGCCCCTTCACTTCGGCAAGAACGCGTTGATTGCCTGTCCCGACGCCGATCTGGACAAACTGGTGAACGGCATCATCGACGCCTATTACCAAACCACCGTATCCGGCGCAATTTCGTCAGCAAATGGTCGAACTGGTGCAAGCTGGGCGCAATCCCGGTGAACTGGCCAAAGAGTTCGGCTGCCATATCATGAGCATCCCGAGCTGGGTTACCCAAGGCGACAGCCCCCACTGCGTCCCGCACGCGACACTATTTCATCCGGAATCTCCCCAATGCACGCTGCGCTGGTACCGAGTAGGCTTGGCAAGGCAACAACCCACCTTGCAAGGAGCACACTTTGCCAACGCATTCTTCAATCGTCCAGCCCGATCACCTTGCCCGACAATCCGCGCCTGCTGCGCCCGCCCGCCACGACCTTCACTACCGCGTCTGGCCCAAACGCCTGCCGCGCAGCATCACGCCGCCGGCTACCTCGCTGTGGCATAACCTGGCGGTCAGTGCGCTGCGATTTCCTGACAAGCCTGCGCTTGTCTTTTTCAACCGGACGCTCAGCTACGCCAGTGTCATGCAGCAGGCAGAGCGACTGGCTGCCACGCTGTACGCGCTGGGCGTCAGGAAGGGGGACAGGGTGGTGCTCAACATGCAGAACTGCCCGCAGTGGGTGATTGCACACTTCGCCATATTGCGCGCCAATGCCGTGGTGGTGCCGGTTAACCCGATGAACCGGGCCGAAGAGCTGAAACACTACATCACCGACCCGGACGCCAAAGTCGCCATCACCGCAGCCGACCTTGCGCCCGAACTCGCCAAAGCCAATGCGCAGCTGGCTCCGCCAGAACGGCTGACGCACCTGATCGTGACCCATTACAGCGATGCCTTTGATGTGACGACTGTCCAGCAGGAAGGCGAGGGCGCCATGCCCGAAGCCTGGCGCGACTGGATGCTGACCCGGCATGCGCCGCCCGCGCTGGAGGGCGGTATGGTGATGAGCTGGGAAGAGGCTTTAAAGCCCGGCAGTGAAGGGGAAAGCGGCCTGCCAGCGCACACGGCCTTGCCGCATGACATGGCCGTGCTGCCCTACACCAGCGGTACCACCGGCCTGCCCAAAGGCTGCATCCATACGCATGCCAGCCTGATGCACAACGCGGTCGCCACTTGCCTGTGGGGCAACAGCACGCCGGAAAATGTCGTGCTCTCGGTGGTGCCGATGTTTCATATCACCGGCATGGTGTCCGTCATGCATGCGGCGATCTATGGCGGTGCCACGCTGGTCATCATGCCGCGCTGGGATCGTGAACTGGCCGGGCGGCTGATTTCGCGCTGGCGCGTGACGCACTGGACCAACATCCCGACCATGGTAATTGACCTGTTGGGCAGTCCGAACTTTGCCAGCTTTGATATGGGCAGCCTGGTTTATATCGGCGGCGGTGGCGCTGCTATGCCCCAGGCAGTGGCGCAGCGTTTGTGGGAACAGTACGGCTTGCGTTTTACGGAAGGCTACGGCCTGACGGAAACTGCGGCCCCGACACACAGCAACCCGCCTGATGCCACCAAGCAGCAGTGCCTGGGCATTCCCTTCATGAGCACCGATGCGCGCGTGATCGATCCGCTCACGCTTGAAGAAATGCCGCAGGGCGAGCAGGGTGAAATCATCATGTGCGGACCGCAAAACTTCTCCGGCTACTGGAAACAGCCTGAAGCTACCGCAGCTGCTTTCATCGAGCTGGACGGCAAGCGTTTCTTTCGTTCCGGCGATCTGGGTCATGTGGACGAAGAGGGCTATTTTTTCATCACCGACCGGCTCAAGCGCATGATCAATGCATCGGGCTTCAAGGTGTGGCCCGCAGAAGTGGAATCCCTGATGTTCAGGCACCCGGCGATTCAGGAGGCCTGCATCATTTCTACCCGTGACGCCTACCGGGGTGAGACCGTCAAGGCCGTCGTGGTGCTGCGTGCCGCAGCCAAAGGCCAGACCAGCGAAGACGACATCATCAACTGGTGCAGGGAGCACATGGCCGCCTACAAATACCCGCGGGTGGTCCAGTTCGTGGATGCATTGCCCAAAAGCGGTTCGGGCAAGGTCATGTGGCGGGAGTTACAGGAAGCCGAAAGCGTCAGCGCAAGATATACAGTTCAAGAAAAGCAGTAAAAATAGCTATTTGCGCATGTACTACGGGCGCACACTGCTATTTAAAACATAGCAATCATGAAGTGGCTGTGAATTTGTATCAGGTTACCAGGGCAGAACTCAATGGTTCGGCTGGTTCATGCTGTTTGCTACCAGGTTGAAATTGCAATGCCGCTGGAGTGCCAGGCTGCCTGTTTACCCGCCTGGCAAGATGCGCCTTGTCAGGGTGAAGCAGAAAAAACGGCTGATGCTTGCACCCTTTTTCAGGCCGTGCATCACGTGTCGGCCGTCAGCCTGCGCGGCGTGATTTCCACCGAATCGGCGCCGGTACTCATCCAGACCGTGCCGTCCTGAATCGTGATTTGCAGTTGCATGCTGCGCTCGGCCAGCTTCGCCAGAGTCTGGCTTTGGGGTGCCTCGATCTGCCACACCACCAGGTTGGCAGCGCGCGTCAGCTTGGAGGCAATGCCTTTCCACCACACCGGCGTGCTGCTGGAAAAACTGATAACCGTCACGCGTTCGGCCCGGCCGGCGGCGCGCATCAGGCGCTTGTCGTCGGGCTGGCCGACATCGATCCAGTGCAGAACGGCGTCGGTGTAGTCCTTGTGCCAGAGGGCCGGCTCATCGACGTCCCATAGGTCTTTGGCAAATTCAAGATTTCCTCGCTTGTCATCGCCCGGCACATTGAGCGCGAAAGCCAGCAGGCGGATCATCATGCGCTCGTCGGTTTCTGACGGATGGCGGGCAATGATGACGTTGTGGTCGGCATAGACGCCGCGATCCATGTCGGCGATTTGCAGTTGGGCTTTATGAATGGTGGCTTTGATGGCCATGGGAGATGGTTTCCAGGTAGCAAGCACCGAGCGCCCGACAGGCCACTGAAAGTTTTGCGTTAAATCGCCTATTGGAACATGCACCCTGGTTGATTTCACCTTCCTGCTGGATGCCTTCATGGCGCACCAGTCCATTAAAAACAAACCATTAGCGGTTAAGCCACTCCAAAATATCCATTTACAAATGTCACCTCGTCCTACATGAAATCCTAAATATAGCTGTTACAAATGAAACCGATGGAAGTAGGTTCCTTCAAGAAAAGTCCTTATCAAGTTATTTACCTGGGCTGCCAGTCTGTTTCATTGAGCGGCTGTACCCCAGGCAAGACATTTGATCCATAAAAGATGCCAAACACCCTTGTCGGCCAGGTTTTGTGACTAAGGGACGTGGAAATCACCAAAATACCTTCGTCATCGCGAGGCCGCAGGCCGTGGCGATCCATCGTCGGGAAAGCGCAGCCATGGATTGCCGCGCTAC
>JAYWDL010000321.1:0-27902 GCA_043779865.1 Polaromonas sp. | reverse complement strand
GTGCAGTCCAACGGAGCAGATGCGATGTACAAGAGCCTCGACTTGCGCAAGCAGTGCTGCCATTTTCGGAAAATGGAGCCGCTGGAGCGCGCCCTGGCTGGCAAAAAAGGCTGGCTCACCGGCCTGCGCCGCGAGCAGTCCAGCGCTCGCGCCGAAGTGCATGACGTCGAGCAACAGGCAGAGCGCGCCAAGATCAACCCGCTGGCCGACTGGACTGCGGGCGATGTCTGGCACTATATTTCACTCAACGCCATTCCCTACAACCCGCTGCATGACCAATTTTTCCCCAGCATCGGCTGCGCGCCCTGCACCCGCGCCGTGACGCTGGGTGAAGACTTCCGCTCGGGTCGCTGGTGGTGGGAGCAGGAAAGCGCCAAGGAGTGCGGTCTGCATGTGGCGGCTGACGGCACCCATGAAGCGCAGGAACCCGCCGCTTTCGAACCCCTTTCCAGCCTCATTCCCATTCGAGAAATACCCGCATGAACGCCCGAACCGAATCCCAGTTGCTGGCCAAGCTGAGCAATTCCCACCTTGATGCGCTGGAGGAAGAAACTATCTTCATCCTGCGCGAAGTCGCCGCCGCCTTCGAGCGCCCGGCGCTGCTGTTTTCGGGTGGCAAAGACTCGCTGGTGATGCTCAAGTGCGCCGAGAAAGCCTTTGGCGTCGGACGCATTCCCTATCCGCTGCTGATGATAGACACCGGCCACAATTTCACCGAAGTCACCGATTTCCGTGACCTTCGCGCCAAAGAACTCGGCGCCGAACTGATTGTGCGCAATGTCGAAGACTCGATGAAGCGCGGCACGGTGCGCCTGGCCCATCCCGGTGAATCGCGCAATGTGCATCAGTCGGTCACGCTGCTGGAAGCGATTGACGAGTTCCGCTTCGATGCGCTGATCGGCGGCGCGCGCCGCGATGAAGAAAAGGCACGCGCCAAAGAGCGCATCTTTTCGCACCGCGACAGCTTCGGCCAGTGGCAACCCAAGGCCCAGCGCCCCGAACTGTGGACGCTGTTCAACACCCGGTTGCAACCCGGCGAACACTTTCGCGTGTTCCCGATTTCCAACTGGACCGAACTCGACGTATGGCAGTACATCGAGCGCGAGCAAATTGCGCTGCCGTCGCTCTACTACGCGCACCAGCGCAAGGTGGTCGAACGCAAGGGCCTGCTGGTGCCGGTGACCGAACTCACCCCGGCACGCGATGACGAACAAGTCATTGAAAAAACCGTGCGCTTTCGCACTGTCGGCGACATCACCTGCACCTGCCCGGTGGACAGCCCGGCCGCCACCGCCGCCGAGATCGTGATCGAAACGCTGGCTGCTGACGTGAGCGAACGCGGCGCCACACGCATGGACGATAAAACCTCAGACGCTTCGATGGAAAAGCGCAAGAAAGACGGGTACTTCTGATGAGCACTATAGATTTGATAGCGTCAAGCGAAACAGCAGCGAGCGCCAAAGGCCAAAATGACTTTAAATCTGCGTTGAAGTTCATTACCTGCGGCTCGGTCGATGATGGAAAGAGCACGCTCATTGGTCGCCTTCTGGTCGACAGCAAGGCCGTGCTGCAAGACCACCTGGCCGGCGTGCAGCGCGCGGGCGTTACCGACCTGGCGCTGCTGACCGACGGCCTGTCGGCCGAGCGCGAACAGGGCATTACGATTGACGTGGCCTACCGCTACTTCGCCACCGAAAGCCGCAAGTTCATCATTGGCGATACGCCCGGCCATGAGCAATACACCCGCAACATGGTCACGGCTGCTTCGAGCGCCGACGCCGCCGTGGTGCTGGTCGATGCCACCAAACTCGACTGGAAAAATCCGTCGCTGGAACTGCTGCAGCAAACCCGGCGCCATTCGCTGCTGGTGAACCTGCTGCGCGTACCCTCTATCGTGTTCGCGGTGAACAAGCTCGATGCGGTGGAAGACGCCACCCTCGCCTTCAACAACATCAGCGCCGCGCTGGCCGCTTTCGCCCAGGCCGCAAAAATCCCGGTCAGGGCCACGGTGCCAGTGTCCGCCCTCAAGGGCTTCAACGTGGTCGATGACAAGCCCGGCTGGTGCGGCTACCAAGGCCCGTCGTTGCTGCAACTGCTGGAACACTTGCCAGCCACACCGGCAGAGACGCTTGAAGCGTTTGCATTCCCGGTGCAGTGGGTCGAAAAATTCTCCGCTTCGTCGGATACCTCGCAAAGCCGGCGCATTTTCTGGGGCCGCGTTGCCACAGGCGGCATACAGCCCGGCCAGACCGTGACGATCCTGCCCAGTGGCCAAACCGCCGTCGTGGCGCAGGTGCTGGACCATACACGCCAGCCCCGGTCCATCCTGGCCGGGCACAGCGCAGGCATCGTGCTGGACCGCGAAGTGGACGTTTCGCGCGGCGACTGGCTGCTGGCCCCTGACACCTTCACGCCCTCACGCGAGCTTGCGGTCACTATCGCCTGGATGGACGACGAGCCGCTGGTCGCAGGCCGCGTGTATTGGGCGCTGCAGGGACACCGCTGGGTCAAAGCCAAGGTCAGGCGCATCGTCCACAAGCTCGATGTGAACACGTTGGCCGAGGAAGACGCCAGTGAACTGCCGCCCAATGCCATTGGCCACATTGAGCTGAGCCTGCAGGAACCGCTGGTGACGCTTCCCTTTCTGCGTTCGCGTATTCTGGGGTCGCTGGTGCTGGTCGATACCGCGTCGCACAAGACTTCTGGCGCCGCGCTGGTGCTGTAGTCAGGCAATAACAAACTCTCCCTAACCCTGTTACTGGAAACCTTCTAAAATCGAGGGTTTCCACCGACTAGCCAACATCACCATGACACACGTCGTCTCCGATTCCTGTATCCGTTGCAAATACACCGACTGTGTCGATGTCTGTCCTGTGGATTGCTTCCGTGAAGGTCCAAACATGCTGGTGATTGACCCGGACGAATGCATTGATTGCGCCGTCTGCATTCCCGAGTGCCCGGTCAACGCCATCTATGCCGAAGAAGACCTGCCGTCCGGTCAGCTGCATTTCATCAAGCTCAATGCAGACCTGAGCCAGGCGCTTGGCTGGAAAAGCATTACCAAACGCAAGGACCCCCTGCCCGACGCCGACGATTGGAAAGACAAGACCGAAAAGCTTTCTGAACTGGTGCGCTGACCGGCTGCTACGCTGACATGCGCACCGCTGCCGGTCCCCGGCCAGTACCCGAGCCGTTTAAAAAATCAAGCCAAGAAAACATGGAACCTCAACTGAATCAAGAAGTGATCAACACCGCCGCCCAGCATGATGGCCGCATCGAAACCGATGCCGTCATCGTGGGAGCCGGGCCTGTGGGCCTGTTTCAGGTGTTTGAACTGGGCCTGCTTGAAATCAAGGCACACGTTATCGACTCTCTGGCGTACCCGGGCGGCCAGTGCATCGAACTCTACCCCGACAAGCCGATTTACGACATTCCGGCCGTTCCCGTCTATACCGGCAAGGAATTGACCGACAACTTGCTCAAGCAGATCGAGCCTTTTGGCGCGACCTTTCATTACGGTCAGGAAGTCAGCATTGTTGAAAAGCAGGAAGATGGCCGCTTTTTTGTTGAAACCTCCAAAGGTACGCAGTTCCTGACCAAGACGATTTTCATTGCAGCCGGCGTGGGCGCTTTCCAGCCCAAGCTGCTGCGGGTCGATGGACTGGCGCAGTTTGACGACAACCAGCTTTTTTACCGAGTCAAGAATCCGGCCGACTTTGCCGGCAAGAATCTGGTGATCGTCGGCGGCGGCGACTCCGCGCTGGACTGGGCCCTGAATTTTGTCGCCGAAGGCCCAAACAAGGCCGAAAGCGTGATCCTGATTCACCGCCGCGACGGCTTCAAGGCAGCGCCTGCGAACGTCGCCAAAATGAAGGAGCTTTGCGACGCTTACGAGATGCAGTTCATTGTCGGCCAGGTGACGGGTTACGACGAAAAAGATGGAAAACTGACAGCGGCCAAAGTGACCGGTGCCGATGGCATCACCCGCGTGGTACCGCTGGATGTCATGCTCGTGTTCTTTGGCCTTTCCCCCAAACTCGGGCCGATTGCCCATTGGGGTCTCGACATCGAGCGTAAACAACTCAAGGTGGATACCGAAAAGTTCTCGACCAATGTTCCGGGCATCTTTGCGGTGGGCGACATCAACACCTACCCGGGCAAGAAAAAGCTGATTTTGAGCGGCTTTCATGAGTGTGCGCTGGCCGCATTTGGTGCTGCGCCCCTGATTTTCCCGGACAAGAAAATCCACCTTCAATACACCACGACCAGCCCCAAGCTGCACAAGGTGCTGGGGGTGGAAAGCCCGGTGTTCGACTGACTTCTTTGCGCCATCAAAAAGCCCGCTTCTGCGGGCTTTTTTATTACCGACCGCCAGTGAAATCAGCCACCAAACGCCTGCCTTAGCCGTTGACTGGTATAAACCTGCGCGTCTTTGGCTTTCTGCACCACGGCCGCAGTGCCGAAAAATTCATGCGTCACGCCTTCGTAAAGCTTGCGCTCTACAGAAACCCCCGCCTTTTTTAGTGCGTCTTCGAGCTTGGCACCGTCATCGCGCAGTGGGTCAATGCTTGCTTTGATGATGGTCACCGGCGACAGGCCTGCCAGTCTCGCATTGCGTGACCGGATAAAGAGGAGGCCAGCGTCACGTGCCGCGATGGCCGTGGTCATAGCCAGGTTGCCGCCCGCACTTTCGCTAGCCAAGGCCAGCTTCTGCGGGTCGCCATTAATCGATGCAGCATTCGCCGCCGCCCACTTGTAGGCAGCCAGAGCATCACCCCAGGAGGCCGGAAACTTGTTTTCTGGCGTCAGGCGGTAGTCCACTGAAACCACTACCGCGTTGGCCTGCTTGGCCAGGCCGCGCGTTCCCCCGTTGTATACCTGCTTGTCGCAAATTACCCAGCCGCCTCAGTGGAAGTACACAATAACCGTGAATGGACCAGCACCGTCCGGCGTATAGATGCGCGCAGGGATTTGCCCTGCGGCACCGGCTAATGTGGGAACTGGGGCAAGGTCAGATACTGGCCACTCCTTTTTGGAGCCAAACTCCGCTGCCAGCATTCATCGTGCGTTGTCAGCTTTCATCTTTGTAACTAGAAAATACAGTGATTCCTGCTTTACTGCAAGCTCATGCCACTGGTAATGTATTGCAAAGTCTGTCGCTCCTTGCGCTAGTTGGACTACCAGAGCTGGTCGTCCGAGCACCTCCAAAATCAATAGCGCCAAGCGGGACACATCCTTTGGATCATCCAGAATCAATGCATTGATGCCGTGCTGCAACAGTCCGGAAATGCCGCAGAATTTGGGTCCGCTGACAATAACCGGTAATCCATGCGCCATGGCTTCCAAGACTACCATCGCAAAAGTATCTTCCAATGTCGGATGCACCAGGCAATCTGCGGCTTCATAGGCGGTCCCAACGTCTTTAAGCGGACCCAGAAAAAAGACACGTTCGACAAGCTTTAAAGTAGCCACCTGTTCGCTAAACGAGGGGACATGGGCGGCGTTTCCTGCTACTGCCAGTATGACGTCGGCAGGCAATTGCACCAGCGCTTCCAGCAAGGCCTGAAGACCTTTTTTTCGGTAATCATTGGCCACAAACAACAGACAATGGCCAGCAGTTGGCAACCCCAGCCGCACCCTCGCATCACCCTTGCGCTGGGGCGTCACCGGCAATTCCGGCATCGTGATTCCCGGAGTAATAACGCAGAGCATCCTGCTGCTGGCCGGATAGCTGAAACCCATAATGGCCTGCAAGCTGTCAGATGTAACCGCTACCTGCCGACCAGGGCGTGTGGCATACCGCAGACGTTCGAGAAACAGGTATGTGAGCAAACGTGGACTGGTCACGACTTTGACCCATCGCAATACGCGGCGCGCACCCGTTCGCCCCTGAAACAGGTTGTATTTGACCGGCATGACATGAACTGTCTGGACATCACCATGCCATGTGTTTTCATGGGAATGCACAACATCAAAACCGTGCCGTGTCGTCCACCAGGTAGCGCATGCAAACCACAACTGGTTTACCCAGCGGGGTTTGCGCACAGGCACAAAAACACGGTGATAGGTCACACCGGGCCACTGGTGGTCTATTTCCTGCGCGAATACATGAATCTCGTGCCGGGATGCAAGCTGTTCCACCATCGCAATCGAATAGCGCTCCGCACCTCCACCCGTTGGCGAAAAAGTCCGGTTCAAGACTGCGATACGCAGTTTTCTTTGGCTAGGGTTTAAGTGCGCTTCAGGGTTTGAAGGTGGCCGGTTCATTTTTTACGGCGATCCTCGTAGCCGGTCGCTATCTTGAGCCAGAAAACCGGCAAGCTGGTCGAGCGCAGAACCGGCACCCGCGGCAGTTGCAGCAGGTCTGTCTGCGCATGGCAGCGACAGCGTTGAGTAGTAGTGGCGGTGACAAAGCCGAGTTCACCTGCCATAGCGATGTGCTTGGTGTCATAGTGACCATAGGGATAACAAAAGTGATCGACGGGCTGTTGTATGACTGACTCAAGTTCACTTTTTCCGAACGTCATTTCCGCGCGGCATTCCTGATCGTCCGTAGCCGTCAAATCGACATGCCTGCGGGTATGAGAACCTATCTCCTGTCCGGCTTTCGCCCATTGACGAATTTGTGCTTCATTCATCAACGGAGTTTGTGCAATGCCCAGACTTTCATCCCACATATTGGTCTTGCCAAGCAATCCACTCACGGCATAACAGGTGGACGAAAAACCGTGCTTCAGCAGCGCAGGCAAGGCATGGATGAGGTTGTTCTGGTAACCGTCATCAAACGTAATGCCCACGACCTTGCCGGTCCGCTCGCCAAGCAGATAGGGCTGCAAGGCACTCATCGACAAACCCGTGTAGCCAAGCAGTTTGAGCCAGGCCATTTGGCGCGCGAAAGCCTCGGGCGCTACATACAAACTTCGAAAGGGACTTCCTTTAGGCGGCGCTGAGGCGATCTGGTGATACACCAGAATGGGGATGGGTTTGCGGTTAGCCGTGTGAGTATTTGACATGTTCGTGCAAATCACCTGGGTCACAGCAACACGATGTCGTATTGCTCCTGCGCCATGACGGCTTCAGCCTGCAGGGAAATGGGCTTGCCAATAAAGTCGCTGAGGCTAGCCAAATGCTGGCTTTCTTCATCCAGAAAAAGCTCAATCACCTGGGGTGATGCCACGACCCTGAATTCCCTGGGGTTGAACTGCCGTGCTTCGCGCAGTATTTCACGCAGGATGTCGTAAGTCACGCTGCGCGCCGTCTTGACGACGCCTTTGCCCATGCAGGCATTGCACGGCTCGCACAGCTGGCGGGCGAGCGACTCCCGGGTTCGCTTGCGGGTCATTTCCAGCAAGCCAAGCGCCGAAAATCCATTTACCGCTGTCTTGATGCGATCCCGCGCAAGCTGCTTCTTGAACTCGGCCAATACCGCATCGCGGTGGTTTTCTTTGCTCATGTCAATGAAATCGACAATCACAATGCCACCCAGATTGCGCAGGCGAAGTTGGCGGGCAATCGCCTGGGCAGCCTCAAGATTGGTTTTGTAAATCGTTTCGTCGAAATTACGCGCCCCGACAAATCCGCCCGTGTTCACGTCAATGGTCGTCAAGGCTTCCGTCTGGTCAATGACCAGGTAACCGCCCGACTTGAGGTCCACCCGACGGCCCAGCGCCTAGGCAATTTCTTCGTCAATGTTAAACAGGTCAAAAATCGGACGTTCACCGATGTAAAGCTGAAGCTTTTGCACCGTTGCAGGCATGAACTCGACAGCAAAAGCTTTCAGTTTTTCAAATTGTTCGCGGGAGTCGATCCGAATTGTTTGCGTACCGTCCAAAACCATATCGCGCAAGACGCGCTGCAACAGGCTCAAGTCCTGATGCAGGATTGACGCTGCCGGCAAGCGCAGCGAGGCTTCCTTGATTCGTATCCAGGTTTTACGCAGGTAGGCAATGTCTTCAGCCAGTTCTGTGTCGGTGGCGTCCTCTCCATTGGTGCGAAGAATGAAACCACCGCCCAGATCATTCGCAAGCAGTTGTACGCGCTGGCGCAATTCTTCGCGCTGCCGGGGAGATATTTTTTGCGATACGCCGATGTGCTTGTCTTGCGGTAAAAATACCAGCAACCGGCCGGCAATGCTGATTTGTGCCGTCAGCCGGGCACCCTTGGTTCCCATCGGATCCTTGAGCACCTGCACCATCATGGCCTGCCCTTCGAACAATTGCTTTTCGATGGGTTGAAGCGATGTCACCACTGGCGACGTCGATGTACTGGTAGCCTGCGGCTCGGTTTCTGCGTGTCGGCTGTTGATGCTGCTCATCAAGTCGGCCACATGCAAAAATGCGGCGCGATCCAGGCCAATATCGATGAACGCGGACTGCATGCCCGGCAGCACCCGCGCCACCTTGCCCAGATACACGTTACCGACGAGGCCGCGCTCAAGCGTGCGTTCGACCTGCAACTCCTGCACGGCACCATGCTCCACCACGGCAACCCGGGTCTCCTGCGGCGACCAGTTAATCAGGATGTCTTGTTGCATTGTTTACCGAAACGTTAGGACTGGATTTTGAGACCGGCAGCTTGCAGCAGCGAGGCGGTCTCCCACAGCGGGAGTCCCATGATGCCACTGTAACTGCCATTGATACGGATGATGTGCATCGCCACCCTGCCCTGTATGGCATAAGCCCCTGCTTTGCCCATGGGCTCGCCTGTGGCCACATACGCCTGTATTTGAGCGTCCGTCATGGCCTCAAAGCACACACGAGACGTGCTGAGCGCCTGAAAACGCTGCGAACCCTGCTGGACTGCTACGGCCGTCAGAACGCGGTGCGTTCCGCCAGATAGTTCATACAACATCCGCTCCGCATCTTTAGCATCGTCCGGCTTGCCGTAAATAGTGCGTCCCAGCGCCACGGTAGTGTCAGAACACAGGATCGGCGCTGGTGGCAGTTGTCGCTGCGTCAACCGGGCCACGGCCGCATCCAGTTTGAGGCCGGTGACTCGCTTGACGTAGGCTGCAGGAGCCTCATTTTTGAGAACAAACTCCAGTGCTTCAGCGTCTTCGCTGCTATCAGGCAGCAACAATTCATACTTAACCCCAAGCTGCTCCAGCAACTGGCGGCGTCTTGGGCTTTGAGAAGCCAAATAAACAAAATTCACCATACACAGAATTTGCCCGCAAAAAGCTGTCTCAAAAGAACTATTCACGATGATACGGGTGGTTGATGGTGATGCTCCACGCCCGGTAGAGCTGCTCAATCAACAACACCCGCACCATGGCATGCGGCAAGGTCAGGTCCGAGAGACGAATGCGTTCGTGGGCTGCCTGCTTGAATCCGGCATCCAGACCGTCCGGCCCGCCGATCACGATGGCCACATCATCGCCGGACAGTTGCCAACCTTTGAGCTTCGCAGCAAGCGCCATGGTGGTAAGCGCCGTACCGCGCTCATCAAGTGCCACAACGCGGCAGCCCCGGGTGATCGCGCCTTCAATCCGGCTACGCTCGGCAGCAAGCAGGTTTTCGAGAGTTCTGGAGGCGCGCGGTTCAGTTTTAACGGCTTTGAGTTCGACCTTCAACTCGGGCGGAAAGCGTTTGGCGTAGTCGTCATAAGCCGTCTGTGCCCAGTCGGGCACCTTCTGGCCGACGGCTACGATGGTCAGCCTCATTCGCTCCGGGTCGTCGTTTTGCTGGCGGCTGGCTTCTTGGCTACGGGTTTTTTAACAGTCGTTTTCGTGGCCGTTTTTGCAGCTATTTTCTTCGCAGCCACTTTTTTAGTCACAGGAATTTTGACAACAGGCGTTTTGATCGGTGCTTTTTTGACCGCTACTTTTGTCGTAATAGACTTATCCTCTGTCCTGGCTGCTACCTTGGCCGGCTTTCTCGTCTTGACGGGTTTGACTTCAGGCTCTGCTGCAGGCGCGGTGGCATTACGCTTGGCAGTCCAGTCGTTTGTCTTGCCAACCCGGCCCACATAGGTGCCGTCATCGGTCCGTGCGATTTTTTTGGCGACAGGCTGTATCTCGTCTTTGGCTAGCTTGGTCGACTTGACGGTCGATTTGGACTTGCTGCCAGTAACGCGTGACCTGGCGGGCTTGGCTTGTGTTTTGGGTTCGGCTTTGGACGCTTTGGGCAGGGGCGCGGGCGCACCCAGTTTGAGCTTGATGGGCTTGTCGCCCCAGAGTTCTTCCAGGTTGTAGTACTGGCGAATCGTCGGCTGCATGATGTGCGCGACAGCCGCGCCGCAATCGACAATGATCCACTCTCCGTTGTCTTCACCTTCAATGCGTGGTTTGGCAAAGCCGGCATCGCGCACCGCATCGCGCACGCTGGCGGCCAGGGCTTTGGTCTGGCGGTTAGAGGTTCCAGAGGCTACGATCACACGCTCAAAAAGCGAAGTGATATGTTCGGTGTCAAACACCTGGATGTTCTGCGCCTTTACATCCTCCAGCCCGTCAATGATGGCGCGCTGCAATTTCTGGACATCTTTTTTGCCTTCGATGCTGGGGGTTTTGACAGTGGTAGAGGTCATGCAGTTCTGCTTCAATGAGGGTGAAAAGTTAACGGGTACGGTACAGTTGGTGAAGTGAAATATAACGCGCAACCGGTTCCGTAACCAGTGGGGCGACTTTTTCGGCGGTGACACCACCCAAGGAAATCAACTCGCGAATATGGGTGGCGCTGACCGGCATCAAAGGAATCTTGAGCGTGAAAAAGCGGTGATTATGCGGAGCGTAAGCATCAAATTGAGTTTGAGCCAGCGTGGATTGTGCGCGATCAGCTATACAAATTATAGCAAGTTCCAGAATCTCCTGCCATCGGTGCCACTGCCTGAAGGCGGCGAACTGGTCTGCCCCAATGAAGAGGTAGAGTTGAGCCTGGAGATTGTCGGCTTGCAGGGCCTGCAAGGTGTCAATCGTGAAGCTCGGCCCCTCACGCTTCAATTCACGGTCATCCACCACAACGCCGGGCACATTTTCAAAGGCCAGCCGGGTCATGGCCAACCGGTGTCCGGGGCTGCTCAAGGCCCGCGCTTTATGCCACGCCTGGCCGGTGGGAATGACATAGAGCGCATCCAGTTCAAACTGCTCCAGCGCCGCCCTGACCAATGCGACGTGTGCGTTATGCGGTGGATCAAACGCACCGCCAAACACACCGATGCGCTGGCGTTGACGAGCGGGTTCAGCGCTCAAACCCAGTCCCGCCTGATTAGAAACTCTTTGTAAAGACGCTCTTCCGGTGCTCCAGCTAGCGTCGGACGCTGGTAAGACCAACTCGCCAGCGGCGGCATCGACAGCAAAATCGACTCCGTTCGCCCGCCCGACTGCAGGCCAAAATGAGTGCCGCGGTCCCACACGAGATTAAATTCAACATAGCGGCCGCGTCGATAAAGCTGAAAATCGCGCTCGCGCTCGCCATAAGGCGCGTCTTTGCGCCGCTCCACAATCGGCAGATATGCCTGCAAAAACGAATCGCCCACGCTTTGCATCATGGCAAAACTCTGTGCCAGGCCAAGTTCCTGGAAATCATCGAAAAACACGCCGCCGATGCCGCGTTGTTCCTGGCGGTGCTTGAGATAAAAATACTCGTCGCACCACTGCTTGAAGCGTGGGTATTTGTCATCGCCAAACGGCGCCAGTGCATCTTTGCAAACCTGGTGGAAATGCACGGCATCTTCATCAAAGCCGTAATAAGGCGTCAGGTCCATTCCGCCGCCAAACCAGCACACCGGCTCGCCGGCTCCGGCAAGGGGAGTAGCCGCGAGCATCCGGACATTCATATGCACCGTCGGCACGTACGGATTGCGGGGGTGGAACACCAGCGAAACACCCATGGCTTCAAATGGTGCGCCTGCCAGTTCGGGCCGGTGCTGGGTGGCGGACTGCGGCAACCGTGAACCACGCACATGGGAAAAGCCGCAGCCCGCCCGCTCAAATACGCGGCCTTGCTCCATGATCCTGGTAATGCCATTGCCCTGCAGCGTCTCACCCGGTTCTTTTTCCCAGGAGTCGGTCACAAACGGCTTTTCATCCACCTCGGCAATAGCGTCCGTAATGCGTTCCTGCAGACCCAATAAAAAGGTGCGAACGACTGAAATGTCAATGCTGCTCATTGTGTCCATCAGGATTTGATAGCCCGGTATCCAATGTCTTTGCGGTACTGCGCGCCATCGAAATCAATTTCCCGGGCAACTTCATAAGCGCGCTGCTGGGCTTCTTTCACTGTGCTGCCCAGTGCTGTTACGCACACCACGCGACCGCCCGAAGTAACTGTTGCACCGTCCTGCTTCTGCGTTCCAGCATGAAACACCACCACATCCTCGGCCGCTGGGGGCAAACCATGAATAACATCGCCCTTGCGCGGATGAAGCGGATATCCGTGCGCGGCCATCACCACACCCAAAGCCGGCCGGCGGTCCCACTCCAGTTCGATTTTGTCGAGCGCACCCGAGGTGGCCGCCATCATCACGTCGAACAGATCGGTTTTCAGCCGCATCATGATGGGCTGGGTTTCCGGGTCACCCATGCGGCAGTTGAACTCCAGCGTCTTTGGCTTGCCCTGCGCATCAATCATCAAGCCGGCGTACAAAAATCCGGTATACGGAATGCCGTCTTTTTCCATCCCCTTGATGGTCGGCAGGATGATTTCGCGCATGGCTCGCGCATGCACATCGGGCGTGACCACTGGAGCCGGCGAGTACGCACCCATGCCACCCGTGTTCGGACCCTGGTCGCCGTCGAGCAGCCGCTTGTGATCCTGGCTGGTAGCCATGGCCACAACGTTTTTACCATCGCACATCACAATAAAGCTGGCTTCTTCACCTTGCAGGAATTCCTCGATGACGACACGGGCGCCGCCTTCGTTGTGCTTCACGCCCAAGGGGTTGAAGTCGGTATCCGGCGCCAGCATGAATTCGATGGCTTCATGCGCCTCGTGCAGCGTCATCGCCACCACCACGCCTTTGCCCGCCGCCAGACCATCGGCCTTGATGACAATCGGCGCTCCTTTTTCATCGACATAGGCATGCGCTGCGGCCGCATCGTTAAAGGTTTCGTATTCTGCGGTCGGAATGTTGTACCGCTTCATGAAGGCTTTGGAAAAGGCCTTGGAGCTTTCCAGTTGCGCGGCTGCCTTGGTCGGGCCAAATACCCGCAAACCATGCCTGCGGAATTCATCGACAATGCCGGCGGCCAGCGGCTGCTCCGGACCAATCACAGTAAGCGCTATCTTTTCAGTAGCAGCCCACGCACGCAGTGCCTGCGCGTCAGTGATATTTATGTTCTCCAGCCGCGCATCCAGCGCCGTGCCGCCGTTGCCTGGCGCGACATAAACGGCCTGCACCTTGGGCGACTGGGCCAGTTTCCAGGCCAGCGCATGTTCACGGCCGCCGCCACCCACCACTAAAACTTTCATGCTGCAGCTTTCATAGTTGTGCTTTATTCGGAAAGCTCGGCGTTGTGAAAGACTTCCTGCGTATCGTCCAGGTCTTCAAGCACATCCAGCAGCTTTTGCATCTTCTGGGCCTCTTCGCCCGTCAGTTCAATCGGGTTGTCGGCACGCATGGTGACTTCGGCCAGCTCGGGCTTCAGTCCGGCCGCCTCCAGGGCGTTCTTGATGGATTCAAAGTCGGTGTAAGGCGTCAGCACTTCAATCGCGCCATCGTCATGCGCAATCACATCGTCAGCACCGGCCTCCAGCGCCACTTCCATCACCTTGTCTTCGCTCGTGCCGGGCGCAAAAATCAGCTGGCCGCAGTGCTTGAACTGAAACACCACCGAGCCTTCGGTTCCCATGTTGCCGCCGTGCTTGGAAAACGCATGGCGAACTTCGGCAACGGTGCGAACCTTGTTGTCGGTCATGCAGTCAACCAGAATAGCCGCGCCGCCAATGCCGTAGCCTTCGTAACGAATTTCTTCGTAGTGAACACCTTCAAGGTTGCCCGTGGCCTTGTCGATATTGCGCTTGACCGTGTCGGCCGCCAGGTTGGCCGCCTTGGCTTTTTCCACGGCCAGGCGCAGGCGCGGATTGGTGGCCAGGTCACCGCCGCCCAGACGGGCTGCCACCATGATTTCGCGGATCACCCGCGTCCAGATCTTGCCGCGTTTGTCGTCCTGGCGACCCTTGCGGTGCTGAATATTCGCCCATTTACTATGACCGGCCACGAAAAATCCTTTTGTAATTGATTTAATCTACACGCCTCATTTTACTTTTTGCCCGCTTCCCGTTGGAAGTTTCATCAGGACTGTCAAAACTATGGCCCAGCCGCTCCTCATTGCTAAAAATGCTTCCACTCAATGTGAACTCCTGCCTGCGCTGGCCAACCGCCATGGGCTGATCACGGGAGCCACCGGCACGGGCAAAACAGTGACCCTGCAGACACTGGCTGAAAACTTCTCGAAAATCGGCGTTCCGGTCTTCATGGCCGACGTGAAAGGCGACCTGACCGGCATCAGCCAGGCCGGCGCCATCGGCGAAAAAATGGCTGGCATCCTGACAGAGCGCGGCATCGCCTCTCCCGAGTCCCTCGCCTGCCCGACGACGCTGTGGGACGTGTTCGGCGAGCAGGGTCACCCGGTGCGGGCCACGATTTGCGACATGGGTCCGCTGCTGCTGGGCCGGATGCTGAACCTGAACGAAACACAGGCCGGCGTGCTGAACCTGGTTTTCAAGATTGCCGACGACAACGGCATGCTGCTGCTCGACCTGAAAGATTTGCGCGCCATGCTGCAGTACGTGGGCGAAAACGCCAGCGATTTCACCACGAAATACGGCAACGTCAGCGGCGCCAGCGTGGGCGCCATCCAGCGTGGGCTGATGCAGATCGAAAGCCAGGGCGGCGACAAATTTTTCGGCGAACCGATGCTCAACATCAGTGACTTCATGCAGACCGACAGCGCCGGGCATGGCATGGTCAACATCCTGGCGGCCGACAGGCTGATGAATTCGCCGCGCCTATACGCGACCTTTTTGCTCTGGGTGCTGTCGGAACTGTTTGAGCAACTGCCCGAAATTGGCGACCCCGACCAGCCCAAGCTGGTGTTCTTCTTTGACGAAGCGCATTTGCTGTTCAACGAAGCACCCAAGGTGCTGGTTGAGCGTATCGAGCTGGTGGTGCGGCTGGTGCGCTCCAAAGGCGTGGGTGTTTACTTTGTGACGCAGAACCCGCTGGATATTCCCGATTCGGTGCTGGCCCAGCTGGGCAACCGTGTCCAGCATGCGCTGCGCGCCTACACGCCGCGCGACCAGAAAGCCGTCAAGGCGACCGCCCAGACCATGCGGCAAAAGCCCGGGCTGGATATTGAAGCAGCCATTACCGAGCTGGCCGTGGGCGAGGCGCTGGTGAGTTTTCTTGATGCCAAGGGCCGGCCCAGCATCACCGAGCGTGTCTATGTACTGCCGCCCGGCAGCCAGATTGGTCCCATCACGCCGCCGCAACGCCAGCAATTGCTGCAAGACTCGCTGGTCGCCGGCGTGTATGAAAAAGAAGTAGACCGCGAATCGGCCAGCGAAATGCTCCAGGCACGTGCAGGCGCAGCGGCTAGCCAGGCGGCCACATCGCCCAACGGCGGCGCGGCGGGCCAGTCGGCGTTCGGCGGCATGTTGGGCGGACTCAACGATGTGCTGTTTGGAACCACGGGGCCTCGCGGCGCCAAACATGACGGCCTGGCGCAAAGCATGGCCAGATCTGCCGTCCGCACCATGGGATCCAGTGTAGGACGCGAAATCATCCGCGGCGTGCTTGGCAGCCTGTTTGGCGGGAATCGACGCTGAAACTTATCCCGAACAACAATAAGAAGGACTCAAGATTTATGAGCAATGTCCACCTGATCAATCACCCACTGGTGCAGCACAAGCTGACCTTGATGCGCCGCAAGGACGCCTCTACCAACACCTTTCGCACGCTGCTCAACGAACTCAGCAGCCTGATGGCCTATGAAGTCACCCGCGACATGCCGCTTCAGGACATCGAAGTGGAGACGCCACTGGAAACCATGACCGGCAAAGTGATTGACGGCAAGAAGCTGGTGTTTGTGTCCATCCTGCGCGCCGGCAACGGGATTCTGGAAGGCATGCTTAATGTGGTTCCAGGCGCTCGCGTAGGTCACGTCGGCCTGTACCGCGATCCTGAAACGCTTGAGCCGGTCGAGTATTACTTCAAGATGCCGCAGGAAATGGAAGAGCGCGACATTGTCATCGTCGATCCGATGCTGGCGACTGGCAATTCGGCCATTGCTGCCGTGAACCGGCTGAAACAGCTCAAGCCCAGATCCATCAAGTTTGTCTGCCTGCTGACCTGCCCGGAAGGCGTTGCTGCCCTGCAAAAAGCCCATCCTGATGTGGCGATTTATACCGCTGCGATCGACCGCCAGCTCAATGAGCATGGCTACATCCTGCCGGGCCTGGGCGATGCGGGAGACCGGATTTTTGGAACCAAATAGGGCTTATGCGCAAGTATGGCGTGCGCAACCAGCTATCAAAAATATAGCAAATCGCTTTTCGCCAGCACGACACGACATGACATGACACCACAACGTGAGCCCCTTCATGCCGCTGGCTGAGCGAACCCAAAAGCCACTGGCGCGGCCTGTACCGTGGTTAGCGGTTGGACAGGCCTTTCCACCGCTGGAAACCGCCTGGGGCAGTTCGGACCCCGCACCGGGGCTGCTGGCTGCTGGCGGGACGCTCGATGTACCCACACTGGTTAAGGCTTACTCACTGGGAATTTTCCCCTGGTTCAGTCTGGGCCAGCCGGTGCTGTGGTGGAGTCCCGATCCGCGCATGGTGCTTCAGGCCTGTCATTTCAAGCTGCACCGATCCTTGCGGAAAAGACTGGTTCACTTCAGGAACGACGCGAAGTGCGAAATCAGGTTTGACAGCGCCTTTGAGGCCGTTATCAGCGCCTGCGCCAGCAAGTCTCGCGCAGGCCAGCCCGGCACCTGGATTGTTCCGGACATGGTGCAGGCCTACAGTGCGTTGTATCGCGCCGGACATGCTCACAGCGTGGAAACCTGGATAGACGGCCAACTCGCCGGGGGCCTCTACTGCGTGAATTTGGGCCAGATGGTGTTTGGCGAATCGATGTTCGCGCATCAGACAGACGCTTCCAAAATTGCACTGGCTGCACTGGTGGCTTTTTGCCGCGCCAGCGACATCACCATGATTGACTGCCAGCAAAATACAGGCCATCTCGCGTCGCTGGGAGCTGCTGAAATCAGCCGCGCCGAGTTTGTAATTCACATTAACCAGAACGCGGGTAAAGCCGCTCCCGCCTGGCAATTCGACCCCCTATACTGGAATCAGATTTTGACGGCCGCAACGCCCACACCACCGTGACGCACCTCAAAGACCTGCCTCTGCACACCTTGCAGTTTTACGCAACGGCGCCCTACCCCTGCAGCTACCTGCCGGGCAGGCAGGCCCGCTCGCAGGTCGCTACGCCCAGCCACCTTATCCATAACGATGCCTATTCAGAACTCGTGACCCAAGGCTTTCGCCGCAGCGGCATGTTCACCTACCGCCCTTATTGCGATGGCTGTCAGGCGTGCGTGCCGCTTCGCGTGCCGGTCAACTCCTTCAAAGCAGACCGCAGCCAGCGTCGCGCCTGGAAGCGGCACCAGGCGCTGCAGGTGCACATACTCAAATTATGTTTCCAGACGGAGCACTACCAGCTCTACCTGCGCTACCAGAACAGCCGCCATGCCGGCGGCGGCATGGACCACGACAGCATTGACCAGTACACGCAATTTCTGTTGCAAAGCCGCGTCAATTCGCGCCTGGTGGAGTTTCGCGAGAGCCTGCCCAATGGTGAAAGCGGCGCACTCAAAATGGTTTCCATTCTGGATGTGCTGGAAGACGGCATCTCGGCGGTTTATACCTTCTATGAGCCGGAGGATCAGGCCAGTTACGGCAACTACAGCGTGCTCTGGCAAATCGAGCAGGCCCGGAACCTTGAGCTGCCTTATGTGTATCTGGGTTACTGGATAGCGCAAAGCCCGAAGATGAATTACAAGCTTGGGTTCAATCCCAACGAGTTGCTGGTGGGCGGCCATTGGGTTCCTGCCAAGGATAGGGCGAGCAGGGCCTGAAACCAGGCTGGCCGGTCAAAACCAATGCGATACTCAAAACCATATCGGGAGATGCTCTTTTATTTCACAAGCTAAAATTTGATGCAGAAAGTCTGCATATGACCAAACCCGACAACACCATTCCCGTCAAGCCAACCGTTCAGGTGATTGAACGCATCTTCACGTTGCTTGAGATTCTGGCAACGCGTGAAGAGCCGGTCCCGCTCAAGGAAATCAGCGAAAAATCAGGGCTTCATCCGTCGACGGCGCACCGTATCCTGAATGACCTGGCGACAGGCCGCTTTGTCGACCGGCCGGCGGCTGGCCACTACCGGCTGGGCATGCGCCTGCTGGAACTGGGCAATCTAGTCAAAGCACGCCTGAATGTACGCGATGCCGCCCTCATTCCGATGCGTGAGCTGCACAAGCTCACCCAGCAACCGGTCAACCTGAGCATGCGCCAGGGCGATGAAATCGTGTATGTGGAACGCACTTACAGCGAACGCTCCGGCATGCAGGTGGTTCGGGCCATTGGCGGTCGGGCGCCGCTGCACCTGACGTCTGTCGGCAAACTGTTTCTGGCTTTTGACGATCCTCAGCGCCTGCGTACTTACGCGACGCGCACCGGCCTGCCAGGCCAGACCCGCAACAGCATCACCGAGTTGCCGATCCTTGAACGCGAGCTTTCCAAAGCGCGTCAATACGGTATCGCGCGTGACAATGAAGAGTTGGAACTGGGAGTACGCTGCATGGCCGCCGGCATTTATGACGATCAGAACAAGCTGGTAGCGGGCCTGTCGATTTCAGCGCCTGCTGACCGGCTGGATGAAAGCTGGCTGCCCAAACTGCAGGCAACTGCCAACGAAATCTCCGCGGCGTTGGGCTACACATCAAGATAAAAAAGCCTTTAAGCCTTTAGCGCCTGTATCTACTACACATTCAGCTATCAATACAATAGCACCCTGGTTTGAAGCAAGGTATCTTGGCCGCCACTGCTAACCGTTGGTCTGTTTGATTGATGCGCTGATCCGGAGTTTTGGGTCAGTAACAGGATTGGACTCCACCCAGCGACGCACACGCTCAGCATCACCCAGGCGGCTCAGTTTTCCCGCTGAGTCCAGAAACACCATGATCAGCTTGCGGCCTGCGATCTTGGTCTGCATGACAAGACATTGTCCGGCTTCATTGATATAACCGGTTTTCTGCAGACCAATCTCCCACTCCGGATTTTTCACGAGACGATTGGTATTGTTGTATTGCAAGGTGCGGCTGCCAACAGCAACCTGATAGCCGGGAGACGTCGTCAATTCGCGAAGCACCGGGTCACCATGCGCGGCATTCACCAGCGTAGCCAAATCCTGGGCGCTGGACTGGTTACGACTGGACAGGCCGGTGGGCTCGGCATAGCTGGTGTCGTGCATACCCAGCATTTTTGCCTTCGCATTCATCAGGCTGACAAACGTGGCCAGCCCCCCAGGATAGGTGCGCCCGAGGGCATGGGCGGCGCGGTTTTCGCTGGACATCAAGGCCAAGTGCAGCAACTCCCCGCGCGTCAGCGTTGTGCCCACGCTGAGCCGTGAGCTGCTGCGTTTTTCGGTATCGACATCATCCTGCGTCACTGTAATTGATTCGTCCATGGGCAGCTTGGCGCCACTGATGATGACACCGGTCATCAATTTAGTCAGTGAGGCAATGGGCAGTACAGCATGGTCGTTTTTACTGAACAGCACTTCACGCGTGTCCTGGTCGATGACCAAAGCGACGCTGGACTTCAAGTCCAGCGGATCCTGAGCACCGTGCAGGCCGGCCATCTGGCCAAACGAAGGAATGGCTGGAACAAAAGCCTGAATGATGGAGTGGCGCTTTAATGCTCTTGATTTTTTGACTCCCGCTTCAAAACGAACACTTTTGCGGGTTGAAATCACCTTCTTCGAAACCGTTGATTTTGCGACATGCGGTTTCTTGACAATCGCACGTTTAGTTGTTGATTTGGCGGGTGCCGCGTAAGCAGCCGGTACCGCAAAGGCAAGCGATAAAACAAGTAATCCAACGATTTTTAATGCGCGATTTAAAATCTTATTAGACATGGTGGATATTGCCAGCTTGGGTTGCAATTAAAGTAATTGCTGAAGTGTATAGCCATGCAATATCAAAAGCTTGCATGACTTACCTAAAAATACATTCAATTCCACTACTTTGGAAGAGTTGTACCTTGCCCAACACCACCAGAGCGCGCTAAACCATTGAATACAAAGACTTATTTAAAAGCCTTAACGTATCAGCCCTGAGCGGCAACCCGGTCAGCTTTACTTTGAAGTTTATTCAACGCACTGAGGTAGGCCTTGGCCGACGCGACCACAATATCGGGGTCAGACCCTACGCCGTTCACCACGCGGCCGCTGTTCTGCAAACGCACCGTCACCTCCCCCTGGCTTTCAGTAGAGCCGCTGATAGCGTTCACAGAATAAAGCACCATTTCCGCACCGCTTTTGACGTGTCTTTCAATTGCCTTGAGGGACGCATCGACCGGGCCATTGCCATCTGATTCCCCTTTGACCTCCTTGCCCGCCACCGTGAAAATCACGCACGCCTGGGGACGTTCGCCAGTCTCACTGTGCTGGGACAAAGACACAAAGCCGTACTGCTCGTTGCTATGCGCAAAGCTCTCATCGCTGACAAGAGCAAGAATGTCCTCATCAAAAATTTCGCTTTTACGGTCCGCAAGATCCTTGAACTTGATAAAGGCATTGTTAATGTCGGCTTCACTTTCCATCGCAACGCCCAGGTCCTGCAGGCGCTGCTTGAAAGCGTTGCGGCCGCTCAGCTTGCCCAGCACAATTTTATTGGCGCTCCAGCCCACATCTTCGGCCCGCATGATTTCGTACGTATCACGCGCCTTGAGCACGCCGTCCTGATGAATACCGGAAGCATGCGCAAAAGCGTTTGCACCTACCACGGCCTTGTTAGGCTGCACCACAAAACCCGTTGTCTGGCTGACCAGACGGCTTGCCGCCAGAATTTGCTGCGTGTCGATGCCAACGTCAAGGTTAAAGTAGTCCTTGCGCGTTTTCAGGGCCATGACTACTTCTTCCAGCGAGCAATTTCCTGCACGTTCGCCCAGACCATTGATGGTGCATTCCACCTGCCGCGCGCCGCCAATTTTCACGCCCGCCAGGGAATTGGCGACTGCCATACCCAGGTCGTTATGGCAATGCACCGACCAGACAGCCTTGTCACTGTTGGGAACACGTTCCCGCAGGTTCTTGATGAAATTGCCGTAAAGCTCGGGAATGGCATAACCCACGGTGTCGGGAACGTTGATGGTCGTGGCCCCCTCTTTAATTACGGCTTCGATCACGCGGCACAAAAAGTCCGGGTCCGAGCGATAACCATCTTCGGGGCTGAACTCGACGTCGGCCATCAAGTTGCGCGCGAAACGCACCGAGAGTCTGGCCTGCTCAAACACCTGGTCGGGTGTCATGCGCAGCTTCTTTTCCATATGCAGCGCACTGGTTGCCAAAAACAGGTGCAAGCGTCCAGAGTTGGCGGGCTTAAGAGCTTGCGCCGCCAGTGAAATATCGCGGTCATTGGCACGCGCCAGCGAACAGATGGTGGAATCCTTGATGGTTTCAGCAATCGCCTTGACACATTCAAAGTCGCCGTTAGAGCTTGCTGCGAAGCCAGCTTCAATTACATCGACCTTCAGCCGTTCCAGTTGACGGGCAATACGCAGTTTTTCATCGCGTGTCATGGAAGCGCCTGGCGACTGCTCGCCATCGCGCAAGGTGGTATCGAAAATAATGAGTTTTTCAGTCATGGATTTTCCTTTTTTATGCATTGCCTGATGCTTTGGGTGTGCACGAATTTCCGCACGGACGCTTATGTGACCGATGCTTGGTCGCGCACTTCCTGTCCGGCCTTCCCGTCCTTGCTCCGCAACAGTCCAGACATGATCGCCTTGAGCGAAGCTGACACGATGTTGCCATCCAGACCCACGCCGAAAAGCGTCTGGTCGTCGATCCGCAATTCGAGGTAGGCCACAGCCTGTGCACTGGCACCCGAACCAGTGGCATGCTCATGGTAATCCAACACACGAATCGTGTGCCCAGTCGCCGCGTTAAGCCCGGCAACAAAGGCATCGATGGGCCCGGTTCCTGATCCTTCAATCTGATGGCTGTCACCTGCAAGCCGCACCTCAGCCTTGATGTTGAAAGATTTTTCTATACCCTGCCCGGCTTCCTCAATCACCAGACCCCGCGGTGCTTCGATGGTCTGCACGCCATATTCTTTTTCAAACAATGCAAAAAGATCGTGTGCCGTCAATTCTTTGCCTGTGGCATCCATCACCCCTTGCACGACCTGGCTGAATTCGATCTGCAGGCGGCGCGGAAGCTCCAGGCCAAATTCACTCTCAAGCAGATAGGCAATGCCGCCCTTGCCCGACTGGCTGTTGACGCGGATCACCGCTTCGTAGCTACGGCCCAAATCCTTGGGATCGATGGGCAAATAAGGCATGTCCCACATGTCATCCGCCTTGCGCGCAGCAAATGCTTTCTTGATAGCATCTTGATGTGAACCCGAGAACGAGGTATATACGAGATCACCCGCGTAAGGATGGCGGGGATGCACGGGCAACTGGTTGCAATGCTCGACGGTGCGGCGGATCTCGTCGATTTCCGAAAAGTCGAGATTCGGCGAGACGCCTTGCGTATAGAGGTTAAGGGCAATATTCACCAAGTCCACATTGCCTGTGCGCTCGCCATTGCCGAAAAGACATCCTTCGATTCGATCCGCTCCGGCCATCAGCGCCAATTCACCGGCAGCAGTACCCGTTCCGCGATCATTGTGCGGGTGTACGGAGATCACAATGCTGTCGCGGCGGGCCAGGTGGCGGTGCATCCATTCCATCATGTCGGCAAAAATATTGGGCGTCGAATGCTCTACGGTGGCAGGCAGGTTGATGATGCACTTGTGCGCTGGCGTCGGTTGCCAAACTTCGGTCACCGCGTCAACGACGCGTTTGGAAAATTCAAGCTCGGTGCTGGACCACATTTCAGGCGAGTACTGAAAAGTCCAGCACGTTTCAGGCTGCTCGGCGGCCAACTGTGCAAAAAGGCCCGCATTGTCTGTGGCGAGCTTGACAATCTCGTCCTCGTTCATGCCTAGCACTACGCGGCGCATGACAGGTGCAGTGGCGTTGTAGAGGTGAACAATGACCTTTTTGGCGTCTGTAAGGGACTCGAAGGTGCGCCGGATAAGCGGTTCCCGTGCCTGCGTAAGCACCTGAATCGTCACGTCATCAGGAATCAAATTGCCATCGATGAGTTTGCGAAGAAAGTCGTATTCAACCTGCGAGGCGGACGGAAAGCCAACCTCGATTTCCTTGAAACCAATCTTCACCAACATTTCGAACATCCGAAGTTTGCGAGCGATATCCATAGGTTCAATCAGCGCCTGGTTACCATCACGCAAATCAGTACTAAGCCAGATTGGTGCGCGTGTCAGCACGGCATCCGGCCAGGTACGGTCGACCAGGCGAAGTGGCGGAAAAGACTTGTATTTTTTTGAAGGTGTTTTCAGCATGTTGATCTCATCAATTTCAGGATTTGAAAAACCAGCAACCCAAACAAAAACGGCCCGTTGCTGGTGCAAACGGGCCGTTGAATCAGGTGTACGCGTGCGCTACCGTCTCCGCCCGTTGGCAGATAGCAGTAGTACTAGCGAAATTTTTTGCATCGAGTCAATATACCACAATTTATTTGTGAAGGCCGCGCTCATCGGGCTCATCGGTAGACGTCGAAATCACGCTGGTCTGCTGGCCCTTGACCTTGCGCCAGCCATACAGCACATAACCCGACATGCCGTAAATGACAAACAGGCCGAAGATAACCGTAGGAGGATGAATATTGATAATCGCAATCCCCAGGGCAATCAATACGATGACGGCAAACGGAACACTGCGCTTCATCTGGATATCCTTGAAGCTGTAGAAAGGCACGTTGGTGACCATCGTCAGGCCGGCATACAGCGTCAGGCCAAAGGTAATCCAGCGCACTTCCAGTCCGTCAAAACCCAGGTCGTTCATTAACCAGATAAAGCCTGCCACCAACGCCGCAGCAGCGGGCGAAGGCAAACCCTGGAAAAACCGCTTGTCAACCACTGCCGTATTGACATTGAATCGCGCCAGACGCAAAGCAGCGCAAGCGCAATAAACAAAAGCACCAATCCAGCCCCAGCGTCCGAGGCTGGTCAGAGCCCATACATAAGCAATCAAGGCTGGCGCCGCGCCAAAAGATACCATGTCGGACAGGGAGTCCATCTGTTCGCCAAAAGCGCTCTGGGTGTTGGTCAGGCGTGCCACCCGGCCATCCAGGCTGTCGAGCACCATGGCGCAAAACACCCCAATAGCAGCCTGGTCAAAACGTCCATTCATGGCCATGACGATGGCGTAAAAGCCGCCAAACAGTGCGGCCAGCGTGAACAGGTTGGGTAATATGTAGATGCCTTTGCGCCGCTTGCGTGGCACCGCATCTTTATTCAATTGAGCGGATTCTTCGCCGTCATGCATAAAAAATACTCCTCTCGCACGACTGGTGCGCGCAATTAGCTATTAAATCCATAGCACATAGAGTATCTGTCTCTAAGCGCAAAAGTGCCCGTCAATACAACGGGTCCAAGCATACCAAGTTAGCTGGGCGCAACAACAAGGCTTTGAGAATCAGCGATTTTGCAAGCCCCATTGAAAAAGCCGCGCAAGGACTTTACGCGGCTTTTTGCAGGACAAGGCCCGTACTGATCCAGTAATCAGTTGCGCGTCTGGTCAACCAGCTTGTTCTTCGCGATCCACGGCATCATGGCACGGAGCTTTTCGCCAACGATTTCTATCTGATGCTCGGCATTGAGGCGGCGGCGGCTCAACAGCGTTGGCGCACCAGCATGGTTTTCAAGCAGAAAACTCTTGGCGTACTCACCCGTTTGAATATCTTTCAGGCACTTGCGCATCGCATCCTTGGTGGCTGATGTGACGATGTTCGGGCCCGTTACGTATTCGCCATACTCCGCATTATTGGAGATCGAATAGTTCATGTTGGCGATGCCGCCTTCATAAATCAAATCGACGATCAGCTTGAGCTCATGCAGGCATTCAAAGTAAGCCATTTCAGGCGCGTAGCCGGCTTCGACCAGTGTTTCAAAACCAGCCTTGATCAGTTCAACGGTACCTCCGCACAATACGGCCTGCTCTCCGAACAGGTCGGTTTCCGTTTCTTCTCGAAAATTGGTTTCAATGATGCCGGCCTTGCCGCCGCCATTGGCCATTGCGTAGCTCAGGGCCAGGTCGCGGGCCTTGCCGGACTTGTCCTGATGCACGGCCACCAGATGAGGCACGCCGCCGCCTTGCGTGTAGGTGTTGCGCACCGTGTGGCCCGGGGCTTTCGGCGCGACCATCCAGACGTCAAGGTCAGCACGCGGGATCACGCAGCCGTAATGCACATTGAAACCATGCGCAAACACCAACGATGCGCCCTGCTTGATATTGGGAGCGATATCGTTTTTGTAAACAGCGCCAATCTGCTCGTCGGGCAACAAAACCATCACCACATCAGCAGCTTTGACCGCATCCGCCACTTCAGCCACTTGCAAGCCGGCTTTTTCAACCTTGGGCCATGAAGCGCCGCCTTTGCGAAGGCCTACGACAACTTTAACGCCGCTGTCATTCAAATTCTGGGCGTGTGCATGGCCTTGGCTACCGTAGCCGATGATGGCCACTGTTTTGCCCTTGATCAGGCTTAAATCACAATCCTTGTCGTAAAAAACTTTCATCTGTCGCTCCTAAATAATTAGCAATAAATCAAACAAACTCGCCAAATCCGTCAGCCGGATTCTGGCAATCTCAAACTCTTAGAATCCGCTCGCCGCGGCCAATGCCGCTTGAACCGGTCCGCACCGTTTCGAGAATGGCGCTGCGGTCAATGGCTTCCAGAAACGCATCGTTTTTGGTCTGGTCGCCCGTCAGTTCAATCGTGTAACTTTTTTCCGTCACGTCGATTATTCGCCCGCGAAATATATCAGCCATGCGCTTCATCTCTTCACGCTCCTTGCCGACCGCGCGCACCTTGACCATCATGAGCTCGCGCTCCGTATAAGCGCCCTCGGTAAGATCAACCACCTTGACGACTTCAATCAGGCGATTCAGATGTTTGGTGATCTGTTCGATCACATCGTCCGAGCCGGTGGTCTGGATCGTCATGCGCGACAGGCTCGGGTCTTCCGTCGGCGCGACGGTCAGGCTTTCAATGTTGTAGCCACGCGCCGAGAACAGGCCGACGACGCGGGAAAGAGCGCCTGGTTCGTTTTCCAGCAAAACTGCAATGATGTGTTTCATAAGAAGATTCCTCTTTTCGCTGCCCTCCCCTGCGCACGGTAATGCGCAGACTCGGCAATCAATAGATTCGTCAGTTGACGGGGTGAATAAATGAAGGGGCGATGTGATTAGAGGTCTTCAGACCCCAGCAGCATCTCAGTGATGCCCTGGCCGGCCTTCACCATCGGAAACACGTTTTCCGTCGGATCGGTACGAAAATCCATGAACACGGTACGGTCCTTGAGCTTGCGCGCTTCGCGCAGCGCCGGCTCCACATCCTGCGGCTTTTCGATCAGCATGCCGACATGACCATAGGCTTCGGCGAGCTTCACGAAATTGGGCAACGCATCCATGTAGCTGCTGCTGTAACGGCCGGAATATTCAATTTCCTGCCACTGGCGCACCATGCCCAGATAGCGGTTGTTGTGCGACACGATCTTGATCGGCGTGTTGTACTGCAGGCAGGTTGAAAGCTCCTGAATGCACATCTGAACGGAGCCTTCGCCGGTAATGCAGAACACTTCGGAGTCCGGCTTGGCAAGCTTGATACCCATGGCGTACGGAATGCCAACACCCATGGTGCCCAAACCACCCGAGTTGATCCAGCGGCGCGGCTCGTCGAACTTGTAATACTGCGCGGCCCACATCTGGTGCTGGCCCACGTCAGACGTGATGTAGGTGTCGGCGTCTTTGGTCATGTTCCAGAGCGTCTCAACCACGTACTGCGGTTTGATCACATCACCGGCGCCCAAGCTGTATTTCATGCAGTCCCGCTTACGCCAACCCTCAATCGTGTCCCACCAGGCGCCAAGCGCGTCGGCGTCAGGCTTGAGACCCGATTCCCGGATCATGCCAATCAGTTCCGTCAACACATCTTTGACATCTCCAACGATGGGGATATCGACCTTAACCCGTTTGGAAATGCTTGACGGATCAATATCGATGTGAATGATCTTGCGTTCATTCTGGGCGAAGTGCTTGGGGTTGCCAATCACGCGGTCGTCAAACCGCGCGCCAACGGCCAGCAACACATCACAGTGCTGCATGGCGTTGTTGGCTTCAAAGGTGCCGTGCATGCCCGGCATGCCGAGGAATTTTTTATCGCTGGCCGGGTAGGCGCCCAGGCCCATCAGGGTGTTGGTGCAGGGGTAGCCCAGCATGTCCACCAGGGTGCGCAACTCCGCAGACGCGTTGCTCATAATCACGCCGCCACCGGTGTAGATATAAGGACGTTTTGCGGCCAGCAGCAACTGCAAGGCCTTGCGGATTTGCCCGCCGTGGCCTTTGCGCACCGGATTGTAAGAGCGCATTTCAACGCTCTGTGGATAGCCCGTATACAAGGCCTTGTTGAACGAGACGTCTTTCGGCACGTCAACCACCACGGGACCGGGCCGGCCGGTTCGGGCGATATGGAAAGCCTTTTTCATGGTCTCAGCCATGTCCCGCGCATCCTTGACCAGGAAGTTGTGCTTGACGATGGGC
>JAYWDL010000320.1:0-4202 GCA_043779865.1 Polaromonas sp. | reverse complement strand
AGCCGTGCGGGTGCGAATGCGCCTCATCGTGGGCGTGATCGTGATGGTCTAAAACTGCACTCATCTTGGCTTCCTTTGGTGGCTTGTGCCTGTAGCTTGTCTTCGGGGCTGCGTCAGGAGGTCTGGCTGCTAATCAATTGCCGGCGCAAACGGCGTTAAATCGGCTTGCCGCGTTGTGCCTGAATTTCAGCGGGCTGAACGATCTGGCCGGTCTGGTTAGACCAGTTGTTTTTGGTGTAACTGGCAACAGCGGCCAGATCGGTGTCGCTCAAGGCCTTCCAGGACGGCATGGCACCACCGGCTGCACCGTTAAGCACAATATGAATTTGCCTGGCATGGTCTGCATCCAGCACGATAGCTGATCCATCGAGCGGCTTGATGGGGCCTGCACCCTTGCCGTTGGGCTGGTGGCATGCGGCACAGTTGGCGGCATACACTTTTTCGCCACGCGCTTTCAGGTCGACCAGGGTCCAGACCTTGGCTGGGTCGTCTGCCTTGGCAGCCGCTTCTTTGGCCTTTACGGCTACCCAAGCACTGTAATCCTGGGCAGAAACCACTTTGACATGAATCGGCATGTAGGCATGCTCCTTGCCGCACAGTTCCTGGCACTGGCCGTAAAAATCACCGACTTTTTCGGCCCGGAACCAGGTATCGCGCACAAAACCGGGAATCGCATCCTGCTTGATGCCAAATGCTGGCACCGCGAAAGCATGAATCACATCGCTGGCCGTCGTGATGATGCGGACTTTCTTGTTGACAGGTACGACCAGCGGATTGTCAACCTTGAGAAGGTAATTGTCCGGTGCTACTTCGCCGGCTTTCGGACCGCCATTGCTGGACATCTGGCGCTGGGCAGTGTCGAGTGTCGAGACAAACCCTATGCCTTCGCCCTCGCCCTTGATGTAGTCATAACCCCACTTCCACTGGATGCCGGTAGCCTTGATGGTGAGATCGGCGCCGGTGGTGTCCTTGGATGCAACCAGAACCTTGGTGGCCGGCAAGGCCATGGCAATGACAATCACGAAGGGCACGATCGTCCAGGCAATCTCGACAACGGTGGATTCGTGGAAGTTGGCCGCTTTGTGCCCTACCGATTTGCGATGCTTCAGGATGGAATAAAACATCACGCCGAACACGGCGACAAAAATCACCACGCAGATGGCCATCATGAACCAGTGCAGCCATTGCTGCTCTTCGGCAATTTTGGTCACTGCAGGATGCAGGTTGAGCTGGTTGACGGCTGGACCACCGGGCAAATCATTCACGGCGTATGCAGCAGTGCTGACCCAGGCAACTGCAGATACCAGAAGTCCGCCCGCATGCTGGATGCCAAGCCGTGTCATTTTGCTCATGGTGTTGCTCTGGTTCATCGTGATCACTTTTTCTGCTTCAATTACCGATTGAATTAACCGCTCATTATAAAGTTTGCGGAAGGGCAAACCGCCGAAACTGTAAATGATGCAAGATTTTCAGGCTTTGCTCAGCAAACTCTCAGCGCAAAGCGGATCTCGCGGGCCAGCATGGGCCGCAATTCTGGACGCATATGACGCCCTACCCGAACCGAGCGACCCTGTCCGGACACTTCAATCAGCGAACCATCATCATGCTTGGGCTCTATCCGCACCCACTCACGGTTAAATTCTGCCCGCTGCGTCCGCCCTGCCGTTTCAAGTTCGATGACCAGCTGTCCGCCTTGCAGCACAATTTTCTCGGCATCTGCCGCATGACGCGAATACAGCAAAAATGCGGCGCCTACAGCCACTAACTCCATCAATGCAAAAGTCATTACCATGGCCGCGCCCTGCGACCAGAAAAAAGCGGCAATCCCCAAAGACACCACGCACAAGGACGCATAGAACCATCCCAACTGGGCTGGCGTAAGCGAGCAATGGCGTTTGAGCAGCCACAACACTGCCACGCCCTGGCCGCTGGAGCCCTGTGCAGCCAGGGTGGCAAAACGAAACGCCGGGGGTGAATGCAGCACGTAACGACCTTTTAAAAACAGCATACAGCGTAGCCAGACAGATGTATCCGGACAAAATACAGGATAAACCTTTTATTTGCCGCGATGCTCATCATTTTAAACAGCATGTAACGCTTGCGGTAAAACCTGCAAACCCTGTTTTCACCAAGGTTTACGAGCACTTGTTTTTTACCTTCCGCTATCGCCTGAAAAATATCAACTCGATGGGCCCGCACTGCCCTGCAGCATCCGGCGCATGTCCGCGACTGAAACGGCGCTGAGCGGGCTGACCTTGATTTTTGGCGCCACCTTGAGCGCGTGACCATAAATCACTTCAATCGTCAGTGACAAACGGCCGTCGGCTCCAGTCAGATGCGCAGCGAGTTCACGCTCCAGCCGAGCCTTCCATTGCCGTCCCCGCAGGGCTGCAAAACGCTCAGGATGGAAGTTGCGCCCCAGTTCGGCAAGCTCCTGCAACAAGCGCGTCGGCGTTTCGTAGGTCAGCGTGATGCGCTCCATGTCCATCACCGGTTCGGCGAAACCGGTTTGCACCAGCATGTCGCCCCAATCATGCATGTCGGTCAGCTCATGCCCGGCAGGCGGCCAGCCGAGCTGGGCGTACAGCGCGCGCAACTCCCGTGCGGTATCCGGGCCCAGGCACGAAAACATCAGAAAACCGTTGACTTTCAGCGCCTGATGCCACTCGGCCAGCAAGGCTTGCGGGTCGGCCGACTCATGTAGCGCCATATTGGCCCACAGCATGTCGACACTGGCCGGCGGCGGCGCCTCAAAGCGCGGGGAAGCTGCACGCCACTGGCTTGGCTTCCACCAGGGTTTTGCTATGTTTTTAGTAGCTGTTTGCGCCCGTTCTGTATGCGCCTCGGCAATAAAACATGTTGAATTCGGATAAAGACCAGCCAATTGCGCATGGGCCTGCAAACCACCGCGCAAGGCGCCCCAGTGGGCCCATGCCTGGGGCTGCAGCTTGATCCACTGCAACCTGTCCTGCATGCGGCGCGCCACTTCTTCATGAAGCCACGGCGAGGCAAGCGGCGCCATGCGCTGCCAGCGGCTGACGGCAGGCGGATCAAGCGTAGGCGGACGCGAAGTAGTGGTCATGCAGGCAATGGCTCCAGGAAAGTACGCGAGTATATTGACAGGGTGTTTCCACGCCCGCTGATCCCTCATCAATTCCTGCTCCGGCTACCCGGCTTTGCCAGCCAGTGCGCCGTCTGCCGCAGCTGGCCGGCGCAGCAGGTATGCCAACCCTGCCTGGCGCGCTTTGCACCCGGGCAGCGTCGCTGTGCCAGTTGTGCGCTGGCTTTGCCTGCCGATCTGTCGATGGGCCTGCGATCAGGCCATGACTTTTGCGCCGCCTGCGCGCAGCAAAGACCACCCGTTGACGCCACACTGGCCGCCGTGTCGTATGCCTACCCGTGGTCAACGCTGATTGGTCGCTACAAGTTTGGCGAACAGCAGGGTTGGTCAGGTTTTTTCGCCGGTCTTTTGGCAAGGACTCCCGGTGTGGCCGAGACATTGCGCGCGCTGGACGTCAGCGATTGGGTCGTTCCCATGCCGCTGTCGGCCGAGCGCCTGCAAACGCGCGGCTTCAACCAGGCCTGGGAACTGGCCAGCGCCCTCGCCCGCCAGACCCGAACCAACGCCCAGGCCGATGCCAGGCTGCTGCTTCGCGTCAAACACACGCGCCCGCAAAGCCAGCTCAGGCGTGAAGCCCGGCTGGCCAACGTCAAGGGCGCTTTTCAGGTTGATCCGCTGCGCGCAGCCGGGCTTGAAGGCCGGCGCGTGGTGCTGGTCGATGATGTCATGACCAGCGGCGCCTCGGTGTTCGCGGCGGCGCAGACTTTGCGGGATGCAGGTGCCACACAGGTTACTGCCGTGGTGCTTGCGCGTACCGCAGCCGCCTAAAATTGCCGGCTGCTTTACTGTGTCCCTTGTCCCTTGTCCCGTGTCCCGCGCGTCGCCAGTTGCGGCGCCGCACGCTTTCCCCTCTTTTTACGCATGTTCAATATCGTTCTCGTCGAGCCTGAAATTCCGCCCAATACCGGCAATGTGATTCGCCTTGCAGCCAACACCGGATGCCGCCTGCATCTGGTCGAGCCGCTCGGTTTTTCGATGGACGACAAGCACATGCGGCGCGCCGGGCTGGACTACCACGAGTACGCCCAAGTGCTGCGCCATGCCAGCTGGCAGGCGCTGCTGGACAGCCAGCGGCCGCCGG
>JAYWDL010000319.1:0-11628 GCA_043779865.1 Polaromonas sp. | reverse complement strand
TACAGCAGGTGAAGAATCGCGTGCTCGATGCCGCCGATGTACTGGTCCATCGGCAACCAGTAGGCGGCACCTTTGCCGACCATGGCCTGCTCGTTTTTCGGGTCGCAGTAGCGCATGAAGTACCACGAACTGTCCACGAAGGTGTCCATGGTGTCGGTCTCGCGCCGCGCCGCTTTGCCGCAGACCGGGCAGGTCACACCGGCGTGAAAACCTTCATGTTTGTGCAGCGGGTTGCCCGAGCCATCGGGAACGCAGTCCTGCGGCAGCACCACCGGCAGGTCTTTTTCCGGCACCGGCACGGCGCCATGCTCGTCGCAATGGATGATGGGAATCGGTGTGCCCCAGTAGCGCTGGCGGCTTACGCCCCAGTCACGCAGGCGCCAGGTGGTTTTCTTCTCGCCCAGGTTTTTGGCTGTCAGGTCAGCAGCGACCGCATCGACAGCCGCCTTGAAACCCAGGCCGTCGTATTTGCCTGAATTGATGGCAACGCCCTGCTGCTTGTCGCCGTACCAGTCGGCCCAAGCCTCAAGGCTGTAGGTCTTGCCTTCAACAGCGGTCACCTGCTTGATCGGCAGACCATACTTTTTGGCGAATTCAAAATCACGCTCGTCATGCGCCGGCACTCCCATCACCGCGCCATCGCCGTAACTCATCAGCACATAGTTGCCGACCCAGACTTCGATCGACTCGCCCGTCAGCGGATGCGTGACGAACAAGCCGGTGCGCTGACCTTTTTTCTCTTGCGTGGCCAGCTCGGCCTCGGTCGTGCCACCGGCCTTGCATTCTGCGATGAAGGCGGCGAGTTGGGGCTTCGTTGCGGCGGCGTGGAGCGCCAGCGGGTGCTCGGGCGCCACGGCGCAAAAAGTCACACCCATGATGGTGTCGACGCGCGTGGTGAAGACGTACATCCGACCATCGCCAATCAGCACACCCGATGTATCTTTAATGTCGTGGGTAAAGGCAAAGCGAACACCTTCGCTTTTGCCGATCCAGTTTTCCTGCATCAGCTTGACGCGTTCCGGCCAGCCAGGCAGCTTGTGCTGCACGCTATCGAGCAATTCCTCGGCGTAGTCGGTGATTTTCAGGTAGTAACCCGGAATCTCGCGCTTTTCCACCGTGGCACCGGTGCGCCAGCCCTTGCCGTCAATCACCTGTTCATTTGCCAGTACGGTCTGATCAACCGGGTCCCAGTTCACCACCTGGGTCTTGCGGTAGGCAATGCCTTTTTCCAGCATCTTCAGAAACAGCCACTGGTTCCACTTGTAGTAGCTGGGGTCGCAGGTCGCGATTTCGCGGCTCCAGTCAATCGCCAGACCCATCGCCTGCATCTGCTTTTTCATGTAGGCGATGTTGTCGTAGGTCCACTTTGCGGGTGGCACGCCGTTTTTCAGCGCGGCGTTTTCAGCCGGCAGGCCAAAGGCGTCCCAGCCCATCGGCATCAGCACGTTGTAGCCCTTCATGCGCAAATAGCGGGTGAGCATGTCGTTGATGGTGTAGTTGCGGACATGGCCCATATGCAGCTTGCCGCTGGGGTATGGCAGCATCGAGCAGGCGTAGTATTTTTTGCGGCTCGCGTCTTCGCTCACGCGGTAGGCGTCGCCAGAGGTCCAGTGGGTTTGCGCGCTGCGCTCTACGTCGAGGTGCTTGTATTTGTCTTGCATGAAAAATCTGGATACCCGAAAAAGGCCCCTGACGCGGGGCGGGCAGCGCATGGCTGCGAACACTTGGATTTTAGGGGCTGTGGACCGCCCCGCGCCCTGCTTAACGGCCTGCCGGGGCACCTGCCGGAACGGGTTCGGCGACAAAACCAATGCGGCTGAGCCCGGCTTTTTGCGCCACACCCATCACCTCGACCACTTTGCCGTAAGGCACGCTTTCGTCGGCGCGCAACTGCACTTCGGTATCGGGGTTCTGGGTCGCGGTTTGCGTCAGCCTGCGTGCCAGCTCTTCCAGCGGCAACGGCCTGTCGTTCAGAAAAGCCTGGCCGGATTTATCGACCACCAGCGTGACAAACTGCGGCGCAGCGACGGCTTTGGCTGCATCGGTCCTGGGCAGATCAAGGCGGATGGCGCTGGCCAGCAGTGGCGCGGTGATGATGAAAATCACCACCAGCACCAACATCACATCGACCAGCGGCGTGACGTTGATGTCGCTCATGGGCTGCGGGCCCGGCGTGCGTTCGAGCCGGCCAAAGGTCACTGAATCATCTCCAGAAGGGCTGAGCCTGCCTGGGGTGGCCCGGCGCTGCGTTCGGTCGTTACCCTGGCACCGGCAGCCAGCAGCTCCCGCAAGTCGAATGCAAACCCTTCCAGGTTGGCCTCGATGCGGCCAATGCTGCGGCCAAAAATGTTATAGGCCAGCACGGCCGGAATCGCCACCGCCAGACCGGCGGCAGTCATGATGAGCGCCTCGCCGACCGGGCCCGAAACCTTGTCGATAGTGACCTGTCCCGCCATCGCCATTCCCGTCAAGGCATGGTAAATACCCCAGACCGTACCCAGCAGCCCCACGAAGGGCGCGGTGGAGCCGACTGTGGCCAGCAAGACTTGGCCAAACTGCAGCTTGTGCAAAACAACATGCAGTGCATTGCGCAGCACCCGGGTCAGCTGCGCGGCCTTGTCGCCCGCCATTGCCAGCGTTCCATGGCCCCTGGTCTGGGTCGCCGCGATAAGCGGCAACACCAGCGCCTCGCGGTCGAACGCAGCCACTTTCTCGCTGGCCTGCTCGACCGAGGGCGACTGCCAGAAGGCCGCCGTGCTGCGCGCCACATCACCCACAGCGCGGTGCAGCAGCCAGGCTTTCCACAAAATAACGACCCAGCTGGCCACCGACATCGCCAGCAACAGCATCGCGACCACCTGGCTGATGAGGCCGCCCTGGGTTATGAGAGCCAGCAGACTCATGTCGGTATCACTTCAGATTGAGCACATCAAACATGTCAAAAAGACCGGCCGCCTGGCTGTCCAGAAAGCGGGCGGCGCGCAGGCTGCCCTGGGAATAGGTGGCCCGGCTGGACGATTTGTGGCTGATTTCGATGCGCTCGCCTGTACCGGCAAACAGCACGGTATGGTCGCCCACGATGTCGCCGCCGCGTATGGTGGCAAATCCGATGCTCGACGGGTCGCGCTCGCCGATGACGCCTTCACGGGCATAGACCGCGCAATCCTTCAGATCGCGGCCGAGTGCGCCGGCAATTACTTCGCCCATCTTGAGCGCGGTGCCCGAGGGCGCGTCGACCTTGTGACGGTGATGCGCTTCAATGATTTCAATGTCGTAGCCGGTAGCCAATGCCCTGGCCGCCATGTCAAGCAGCTTGAGCGTGACATTGACGCCGACGCTCATGTTGGGCGCCATGACAATGGCGATATCCTTGGCGGCTTCGGCTATTTCGGCCTTCTGCGCTTCTGAAAAACCGGTGGTTCCGATGACCAGCTTGACGCCTAACTCGCGGCAAACCGCCAGGTGGGCAAGCGTGCCTTCGGGCCGGGTGAAATCAATCAGCACGCGGGAATTTTTAAGTCCTTCGCGAATGTCTGCAGTGATCAGAACGTCACTGGAACGACCGGAAAAGGCAACGGCATCAAGGCCAATTGCGGGGCTGGCGGCTATATCGAGCGCGCCTGTCAGCAGGCAATCGCTACTGGCATTCACTGCCTCAATCAGCATCCGGCCCATGCGGCCACTGGCGCCAGCGACCGCAATCCGGTGACGGCGACCCTCTGTCATCGCACCTGTGCTCACTGTTTAGGGCTTTCGAGCGGCGGATAGGCCGCAGGTGGCGAACTGGCTGGCACGCTGGCGGTATCAGGCAAAGACTCTTGCTTGCCTCTGGAAGCCGGCTTTTCCGCTGCCTTGAGCTGCTCTTCGGTGGCTTCAAGAACCGGCACCTTACCCAGCTTGCGCCTGTTGGACAGTGAGGCAATAAACTCTTCTTCGCTCGGCATGGTGTCGCCTTGAAAGCGCTCAAGCTGGTCGTCCTTGAAGAACACGGTGTATTTGAAGGCCTGGGGCTCTATGCCCTGCCGTTTCAGGGTAAACACATAGTCCCAGCGGTCAGCATGAAACAGGCTGGCCAGCAGAGGTGTGCCAAGAACTGACTTCACCTGGTCGCGCGTCATGCCAGGCTGCAGTTGCGCGACCTGCTCTTTGGAAACGAAGTTGCCCTGAATCACGTCAGTCCTGTAAGGCGTGATCCAGTTGACGGGATTGATCGCGCTGCTGGTTCCGCTACTGCAGGAGGCCAGTACCGCACACGCCGCAACAATGAGAGCTATTTGAACGCTGTAGTGGAGATTTGCACGCAGGGCAGGCATAGTAAGAGGTGTAGCGATATGATGGATCATTGTAGCGGCAGGGTGGCTTGCGGCCTTATATTGCGCCATGCCATGCCATGCCACGCCATGCTGGCCACCTGCCGGTTTCCCCGAAAGAGATTCTCATGAGCAATATTGAAGAGCTGAAAAACACTGGCCTCAAGGCGACATTACCGCGTCTGAAGATTCTGGAGATTTTTCAGGCTGGCAAACAGCGCCACATGACGGCGGAAGATGTTTTCCGCGTGCTGCTGGAAGAGCGCTCCGACGTCGGTCTGGCCACGGTGTACCGGGTCCTGATGCAGTTTGAGCAGGCCGGTCTGCTCAACCGCAGCAATTTCGAGTCGGGCAAGGCGGTGTACGAGATCAATGAAGGCCAGCATCACGATCATCTGGTGTGCCTTGACTGCGGCAAGGTCGAAGAATTTTACGACGCCGAGATCGAGAAACGCCAGCATGCGGTGGCCACGGCCAGGGGGTTTGCCATCGCCGACCATTCATTGTCGATTTATGCCAATTGCACCAAGGCCCCCTGCCCGAACCGGATTGCAGCGCCGGTACGTCACCACGTGCCCTGAGTTTTCGACCCGGCAGCTGCGCGGCCGCGCGATCTTAAACCGCCGCCAGCGTCTGCTCCAGATCGGCCAGCAGGTCGTCGATATGCTCGATACCGACCGACAAACGCACCATGTCTGCGCTCACACCGGCCTTGGCCAGTTCGGCAGGATTGAGCTGGCTGTGGGTGGTCAAGGCCGGGTGGCACGCCAGCGGCATGGGCCACCTCGGCCAGCGCGGCGATGTCGGTCACGTTGCCCAGCGGGTTGCCGACGGATTCGCAAAACACCACCTTGGTGCGGACGTCGATCAGCGGCGCAAACGAGGCCCGGTCGCGCGGGTCGGCAAAGCGCACTTCAATACCCATTTGCGGAAAAGTGTGGGCAAACAGGTTGTAGGTGCCGCCATGCGCGCTTCGAGCACGGCATTGGTCGGGTTCATGATGCGGCTGTAGATGTTGCCAGCCACCTTCAGATCGAACAGGTCCGCGTCGTGCTGGGTGTTGTCAAACGCGTAAGCGATGATTTGGTAAATCGGCACTGCCACGGCTTTTGGTGGTGGGGTCGGGGGGGTGTAGCCGCCATGGACGGCGATGGCTTCAATTTTCATGAGGTTCCTGCGCAAAAAACCAAGGCTAACAGGCCGGCTGGCGCTCGTCCAATAGTCAATAATTGAAAGCTCATGCACAGTCGGAGCCCTTGCGACCGCTCGGTCGCAAGGGCTATGGCACAGGCCCGAGAGCTCAGTGACGGGAAGCCGGCCTGAAATAGCTCCTGTTTTAATAGCTGCATTCGCCCGTCCTGCTTGGACTAGAGGCCGATTTTACCACCCTCCCCCGTCAACCGCTTATTTGAGCGCCCCAAACACCTTCTGAAGAATCGCGCTGCCGGTGCCGACCGGATCCTGGCGGATTTTCTTTTCTTCCTCGCCAATGATGAGGTACAGGCCGTCGAGCGTCTTGCCGGTGACATACTGCTGGATGTTGGCATCTTCTTTTCTCACCAGGCCAAAGCTTGCAGCCTTGCCGGCGAATTCGTTGTATTTGTTGGCCAAGCCGACTTTTTCGGTGGCTTGGGTCACCACTGGCAAAAACTTCACGCCCAACGGTGTGCGGGTTTTTTCGGCAAAGAAACGGGTCACCGATGTTTCGCCGCCCTGCAGAATATTTTTGGCATCATTGACGTTCATGGAGCGCACAGCGCCGACCAGCAAGTCCTTACCCATCGGCACGGCGGCTTCGGCGGCGCGGTTGATGGAAGTGACCAGCTCGTCGATGCGCTTGCCCTGGCCGAAGTTTTTCAGCAGCTTGGAGGCATCTTCCAGATAACCGGGCAAGGGAATGCGAACTTTTGGATTGCCGAGGAATCCATCAGTTCGGCCCAGCAAATCAACCGCCGCCAGGGCACCCTTTTCAAGCGCAGTTTTCAGGCCGCTGCTGACTTCGGCATTGGTAAGGTTGCCCAGAGACAGGGCATGAGCCTGGCGGTAGGTGGCCAGCATCAGCAAGCCCAGCGCGCTGATGCCAGTCTGGTTAAAATTTCGACGTTGCATGATGAGATCCTTTCGATGAAACAAATTTCTTCCGTGGCAGTATGCCGCATGGCGCTTGCGGGCGCCCTGCTGCTTGCAGGGGCGGCGTTCCTGTCAGGCTGCAGTGGCGCGCAGGCTGCGCCTGAGTCCACTTTTGTACTCCTCGACGGCAGCAAAAAAACGACGGTGGATCTGAAGGGAAAAGTCACCCTGGTGAACTTCTGGGCCACCAGCTGCGTGACCTGCGTGGCCGAAATGCCCAAGGTGATTGCCACCTACAACAAATACCAGGCCCAAGGCTACGACACACTGGCCGTCGCCATGAGCTACGACCCGCCAAGCTACGTCGTCAATTACGCCGAAACCCGAAATTTGCCGTTCAAGGTCGCCATTGACAACACCGGCGCGGCCGCCAAGGCTTGGGGTGACGTGCAGCTTACTCCGACGACTTTCCTGGTTAACAAGCGCGGCCAGATCGTCAAGCAGTATGTCGGCGAGCCGGATTTTGCCGCCCTGCACCAGCTGATTGAAAAACTGCTGGCCGAGAGCTGAGCAAGCAACCCCTACCAAAAACGGACGGCTGGATTTTTGCGAATCCAGCCGTTTTTTATCGCTTCAGAAAGCAACCCCGCTTATTGCGGATAAGCCTCAACGTTCATCGTCAGCTTGACTTCGTCGGCAACTCCGGGAACGCCGAACTTCATGCCCCAGTCGGTGCGTTTGATGGACGTCTGCACGTCAGCGCCGCACATGGGTTTTTTATTGAAGGGGTGCTGCGCGCACTTGAATGAAACAACGCTGAGTTTGACTGGCTTGGTCACGCCGAGCATGGTCAGGGTGCCGTCAACGCTTTCGACTTCCTCGCCCCTGAAATTGAGTTTGGTCGATTTGAAAACAACGTCCGGAAACTCCGCGCTGTTGAAGAAGTCGGCTGAACGCAGGTGCTCGTCGCGCGAGCGGATGCCGTCAGCACGCTTGGCATCACCGGTATTAACCGAAGCGCTGGCGATCTTGGCCTCGAGCGAGCCGGTTTTGGCGGCCTGATCGAGCGTGATCGTCCCCGTCATCTTGTCGAACCGGCCATGGATGGTGCTCATGCCGAGGTGGTTGATGGTGAAGTTGGGAAACGAATGCTGGGTGTCCATGACATAGGTCGTTGGTGCGGCCATGGCAGACAGGGGAAACAGGCAAACCATTAGGGCGGTCGAGAGACGGGACATGAGTTAACTCCTCTTGATTGGGTAAAGTGACAACGCAAAGCAATCCACTAGGTGGACGATGAACTCGCAGCAAACCATGCAAGGGCAACTGCGAGCAACATGGGGATGAGCGCCGCCAGGGCGCTCAGGAAGGCGGTCAGCCAGACTGGCCATTTTCCGGTCGGCACCAGGCACGTGGCCCAGGGAATGGCCAGCGTGGGCAGCAGACAGTACCAGGGTAATGCGCCTGTGAAGACGGCCAGCAGACCGACCAGGCCCGCCACCACATTCGCTGGCAAGGCCAGCGTCCAGCCCAACGGCGCGCGTTTGCCGGTCAGCATCTGTACCAACAGGGCGGCGCCAGAGCTGGCACCAATCGCGATGCCCGCCTGTGCCATCGAGGCCGAGGCACCGAGCAGAGCGAGCCCGCCGCAGCCCAGTCCGAGCATCAGTGCGGCTGAAGCGCCGCGCACCGGGTCACTGCCGATCCGGTTGCCGGACTCAACCAGTGCCGCGAGGTAAAGTGCGGCTGCCGCACCTGCGAACAGGGCCGCACCCATTTCCCGCTGCTGAAGCACGCGCGCTATGACCCAGACCGCTGCTGCTGCGGCGGCGGCGGCAAGCGCTGCGCGCACCGCTGGTTTCGCTTGCACCTCGCCCAGTTCCAGCAGCAAAACCAGCACTGTAGCGCCCACCCCCGACAAAATCATCTTGCGCACCGAGGTCAGTGAGTCGAAAGAAAATCCAAGAGCCAAGAAAACCACCATGAAAAAGCCTGCACCGATGGCCAGACCCAGTAGTCGGCTGCGGTGCAACAGTACCGCGACTATCAGGGCCACGAGGAACGGCGCCACACCTGCCTGCACTGCGGGATTGTTCAACAATTCATTCATTCTGTTTCCCTTATTTTTCTGGTCTGGCAAGACTTTATCGCGCGGCTGACTGGGCTTATTCGGTGTGTAGGGTTGATTTTGAGCAGAAAGTTCGACTCAGAATGAGTTTTTTGGGAAATCACTGACAAGATGCAGACTCCACCTGAAGATAGTCGCCTGTGTCGCAGTGCTGGTCGGGCTCAGGGTCTGGTCGCAAAAAGACGCTAGCCTTTACCATCTACAGCAAACCTCCTCTGTGCAAGCGCCATTGATCCAGTTCCTCACGCCTGATAGTCAGTCGGGCTGGGATATCACGCGTGAAATATTCCGTGAATACGCGCAAAGCCTGAACGTGGACCTGTGCGTTCAGAACTTCGATGCCGAACTTAACGACTTGCCCGGTGACTACGCGGATCGCTTCGGCTGGCACTGGTGGATGGACAATTGGCCGGCTGCTGTGCCCTGCGTCCGCTTGATTCCGTGGACTACCCGAATGCCTGCAAAATGAAGCGCCTGTACGGTGCGCCAGGCCTTCCGTCGCTCCGGGCTGGGCCGGCAACTTGCTGAATCCGTGCTTGATGCGGCGCGCATGGCGGGTTACCACAGTGTGCTGCTGGACACGCTGGACGACATGGAGTCGGCCCGTGCGTTCTACACCGAGCTGGGCTTTGCAGAGATTCCGCCTTGCTATCACAACCCTGTTCCGGGTGCCACTACCTGAAAGTGGACCTTTAGCCAAAATTCAGGTGAAAAACGCCTCTGGCGCAATCAGGGCGGGCACAGGTTACTATTAATTAAGTAGCAACCTGTTCAGAGCTTCAGCCCTTGGCTTGGGCCAGCAGCGTTTCTGCGTCACTGACTTCAAACTTGCCCGCGCCTTCAATATTCAGGCTCGCCACCTTGCCGTCCTTGACCAGCATCGAGTAGCGGTTGCTGCGCAGGCCCATGCCCCGCGAGCTCAGGTCCAGCGTCAGGCCGGTAGCTAGGGCAAATGCGGCACTGCCGTCAGCCAGCATGCGTACTTTGCCTTCGGTTTTTTGCTCACGTGCCCAAGCACCCATCACAAACGCGTCGTTCACGCTCAGGCACCAGATCTCGTCGACACCTGCGGCTTTGAGTTCAGCAAACTTTTCGATATAGCCAGGTACATGCTTGACCGAGCAAGTTGGCGTAAATGCGCCAGGCAAGGCAAACAGCGCAATGGTTTTGCCGGCAGTGGCTTTGGCTACATCGACCGCGTTGGGGCCAAGGCTGCAGCCCTCGCCTTCAACTTCGACATATTCCATCAGCGTGACTGTAGGAAGAATATCGCCTACTTTAATCATGGATGCTCCGGGTTAAAAATAAAAATTGACTGGACCAGCACTATTTTGACCGGCTACAAGAGCCGCTCAGTGGCTACGGTTTTTAGCGTCGAACGGTGAATAAATGATAGACAGAAACAAAAACGGCCCACAGAGTGAGCCGGTTTTGATAACTACAAGTCAAAGTCCCAAGGACTTTAAACGATAGCGCCTTTTTGCACCAAGCGGGTCACAACCCAGTTCTTGGTCTTGGAAATAGGACGGCTTTCGGTGATCTCAATCATGTCACCCACCTTGTACTCGCCCTTTTCGTCATGGGCATGGTACTTGCTGGACAAGGACACGATCTTGCCGTAGAGCTCGTGCTTCACACGACGTTCAACCAGAACCGTGACGGTCTTGGCTCGCTTGTCGCTCACCACCTTGCCAATCAAGGTGCGCTTGAGGGATCTTTTAGCTTCCGTCATTATTTGGCTCCTTGCTTGAGAATAGTTTCGGCCAAAATGGTTTTGGCGCGGGCGATGGCACGGCGCGTGGAACGCAGCGTGGAAGTGTTGGTCAGTTGCTGCGTGGCTTTTTGCATGCGCAGGCCAAAGTGAGCTTTTTGCAACTCTTTGACTTCGTTTTGCAAGCCGGCAACGTCTTTTTGGCGCAGTTCAGTAGTTTTCATGGGTTCATTCTCCTATTACTGACAGCTCACTGGCCGATCATGCGGCTGACGAACGTGGTGCGCAGCGGCAGCTTGGCAGAAGCCAGGCGGAACGCTTCGCGAGCCAGTTCTTCAGAGACGCCGACAATTTCAAAAACGATCTTGCCGGGCTGGATTTCAGCCACGTAGTACTCCGGGTTACCTTTACCGTTACCCATACGCACTTCAGCAGGCTTTTGGGAAATCGGCTTGTCCGGGAAGACGCGGATCCAGATACGACCGCCACGTTTGACGTGACGGGAAATCGCACGACGTGCGGCTTCAAGTTGGCGAGCAGTCAGGCGACCACGGTCGGTGCACTTCAGACCGAAGTCACCGAAGGCAACCGAGTTACCCCGGGTTGCGACGCCGGTGTTACGGCCTTTTTGCTCTTTGCGGTATTTTCTGCGAGCGGGTTGCAGCATGGTTATTCTCCGTTATTCAGACCGATTACTCGGTCTTGGCACCGTCAGCTGCTGCAGCTGGCGCGGCTTTGCGGACGCGCTTAACGGTGTTGTTCGGGGCTTCGGCGCCAGACGCCTCAGCCGGTTTGTCGCTTCCGTCAGCCGGTGCGGTGTTGCCACCCACAGCGCTGCGCGGGGCACGCGGCGCACCGCGAGGCGCTCCACGGTCCGGACGATCGCCAGGACGGGCATCACGACGTGGGCCACGGGGGCGGCGCTCTTCTTCGGCCGGCGTTTCCAACATGCGGGCACCGGGTGCATCGCTGCGGCCCAGTGTGTCGCCTTTGTAGACCCACACCTTGACACCGATGATGCCGTAGGTGGTTTGGGCTTCAGAGGTGCCGTAGTCGATGTCGGCGCGCAGGGTATGAAGGGGCACGCGACCTTCGCGGTACCACTCGCAACGAGCGATTTCAATGCCGTTGAGACGGCCAGACGACATGATCTTGATGCCCAGGGCACCCAGACGCATGGCGTTTTGCATGGCGCGTTTCATGGCACGGCGGAACATGATGCGTTTTTCAAGCTGTTGGGTGATGCTGTCAGCGATCAGCTTGGCATCAATTTCAGGCTTGCGAACTTCTTCAATGTTCACGGCAACCGGCACGCCCAGCTGGCGGCTCAGTTCTTTCTTGAGGTTCTCGATGTCCTCGCCTTTTTTGCCGATCACGACGCCCGGACGTGCCGAGAAAATCGTGATGCG
>JAYWDL010000318.1:0-4220 GCA_043779865.1 Polaromonas sp. | reverse complement strand
GACGACACCAGCTTCATGCGGGTGGTGAACTTTCCGCCGCGCGGCATCGGCGCGCGCAGCATCGAGCAGCTGCAAGACATCGCCAAATCGTCGGGCTGCTCGCTGCATGACGGCGTCAGCGCGGTAACGGGCAAGGCCGGCGCGAATTTGGGCGCCTTTGTCGTCCGTCTCGATGTGATGCGCGAACAGACCGCCGGCCTCACGCTGCGGGAAATTATCGAACTCGTGCTGCAGCACAGCGGGCTCGAAGAGCACTACAAAACCGAAAAGGAAGGCCTGGACAGGCTGGAAAATCTCGCTGAACTTGTCAACGCCGCAGAGTCCTTTGTCAGTCAGGAAGGCTTTGGCCGCGATGCCGTGGCGCTGCCGGTGGATGAGCTGGGTGCGCGCTTGAGCCAGTCGCCAGCCAGCCAGGGGCTTGATGCTACGTCGGCGCTGCTCGACGAGCCGTCGGCCGAGCTGTTGGCGCCCGACACCGAAACCGGCGAAACGCTGTCGCCGCTGCTGGCCTTTTTGACGCACGCTGCGCTTGAGTCCGGCGACAACCAGGCGCAGGCTGGTCAGGACGCAGTGCAGCTGATGACAGTGCATTCATCCAAGGGGCTTGAATTTGACTGCGTGTTCATCACCGGGCTGGAAGAGGGCCTTTTTCCGCATGAAAATTCCATGAGCGACCATGACGGCCTGGAAGAAGAGCGGCGCCTGATGTATGTCGCCATCACGCGCGCCCGTAAGCGCCTGTACCTCAGCCATTCGCAGACCCGCATGCTGCACGGTCAGACGCGCTACAACCTCAAGAGCCGGTTTTTTGAAGAGTTACCTGAATCGGCGTTGAAATGGATTACGCCGAAGCATCAGGGCTTTGCGTCCGGCCTGGGCTGGGGAAGTGCTATTAATTCAGGAGCTTATAACGCCCGTGGAACAAGCGCGGACAGCGGTTTTTCTTCAAAATATGACAGCGCCGACCGGTTTGCCGGCACACCAGCGCCCGAGCAAAGGAACACGGCTACGCACGGCCTGAAGAGCGGAATGAATGTTTTTCACGGCAAGTTCGGCGAGGGCAGGGTAGAGATGCTCGAAGGAAGCGGCGATGACGCCAGAGCCCGGATCAATTTCATCCGGCACGGCGTGAAATGGCTGGCGCTGAGCGTCGCCAAACTGACGGTGATATGAAAAAAGCCCGGCAAGGGCCGGGCTGTGCTGAGGCAGCATCGCTTGCTGCCTTGCGTCGATCAAGCGCTACAGGCGCGGTACTTGCAGCAGTTTGGCCACATCGGCGTCGTTGGGCAGGGCGTAGTCGTAGCCGCGAACGATCTGGCCGGTGTCGGTGCGGACTAGTTTCAGGCTGATATAGGTCACCTGCGCGGCTGCCGAGTAGGTGCCGACAAGCACCAGCGCAGCGCTGTGGATCTTGGCGATGTCCTTGATTTCGCGCGACAGCATCATCTCGCCGGTTTCCTCGCGGACGAACACGTCCCCGCGCAGCTTGAGTTCCTTGACGTTAAAGCCGCTGGCCACCATGAAGGAAGCATATTGTTCCGACAAGGTGCGGCCCAGCGGCGCGGCGCGGCGCAGGTCATTGACGTTGACGACGGTAGCAACCAGTACCGGAGCGCCCGCCAGTGTCGCCTGGTCCACGCCGGCGACCAGCCGGTTGATGGCGCCCTGGTTGACGCTCACGAACCTATTGCCCGCCGCTTCTTCGTAAGTGGGCCCCAGCCGCCCACTGCCGGAAGAAGTCACCGAGCAGGCGGACAGCGCCAGGGCGCAAGCGAGTGCCGTGCTCAAACGAAGATAATTCATTGCGACACCACTTTCATGGTCCTGGCGTTAAGCATTGCCGGATTCGAGTAGGGGCTGGCAAAAAGGAATCTGTCAATTCCCTCGACGTAGTAGACGTCCGTCTTGCGGCTGACATAGCGGTCCGCATTGGTAACGGCGGTCGTCAACACCAGTTCAGTCAGACCCGGCTCGCTGATATTGACCCCGAAACCGTAATAGTGCCTGACGATCTGCGTCTGGTAGTTCAGCGTCAGCACCGGATTGATGTTGTTGGCAGGAAGCAAGACATGCCAGCCTTTTTGCACCAGTCCGGTAATCAAAAATTCATGGAAAGCCCGGTCGAAATCACTGGCATTGGCCGGTATCGGGACATGAACTGTGCTCTCCATGGTGGCGCCGGATTTTAGCAGGGTGGCGATCGTCTGCTCGACAACGTCCCGCGACACCAGGCTCCAGTGTCCTGCTGCACGGACCTTTTGCTGCGAAGTGGTCTGAAAGTTTTCAACCAGGGGAATCGGCGACACGGCGCAACCCGCCAACGCAGCGACGGCGCAGCACAGGGCCGCCGGTTTGAGCAATCTGTAAATCAAGTTAGATTCCTTGGTTGGTTGGGTGATACCGGCATTGGCGTCTACCATGTTCCCGGTTCGGCGGGTCGGTGAAGTAATTGCTCGCTTATTTTACATAGTCCAACATCTTTGTAAGCAATTTTTAACAAAATGTGGTAAATCACGAACGGCCTGGGGCCGCGTCCGAAAGATCAGGCGAAGAGGGGTCGTCAGGCGTCGCCACGAAGCTGTCGAGAAAAGTGAAGTAGATCGAGGTGAAAAACATCGCCACGATCACCAATGCGACCGGAAACATCACTACCGTGGCCAGCATCGGGTTGCCCAGCAGGCTGGCGATCAGCGAGACAATGACAGCGGCCAGCACAAAAACACTGCTCCAGGCCAGACCAAACACAGTAAACGCGGCAAAATTCTTGTAACACGCCATGAGGCTGAAAAACAAGCTCTTGACAGGCGACACGCCATACCAGTGGACCAGCGCAGGTGCATGCCAGAACAGCAGCGACAACGGCAGGTAGAGCGCCATCGCCACCCACATCGCGATCTGGAAATCACCTTGCAGCACCAGCTCTTCGGTAATCTTGCCGCCGACGAGGTATAGCCTGGCAAACTGCCCACCGTCGAACAGCGCCGACACGCCCATCAGCGCCAGAAACCCTGCGGCGTAGAGTGCGCCCAGCACCATCATGGCGCGCTTGCGCTGCCGGCCGGCGCGAAAGGCGCTGATCAGAATTGACGGCATCGGGAACTTGCCCTTGGTCGCTTCCTGCGTCGCGGCCATCAGGCCCAGGGTAGCAGCAGGCAGGAGCGCGAGCGCCAGCGCCGCGCCGATAAAGGGCACCAGCGTAGCGACCGACAGCATCGCCATGAACATGAAAAACAGGCCTGACATGGCCAGCGGCTGTTTTATAAAGGTCATGATGCCCAGCTTGACCCAGGTCAGGCCAGTGCGGGCGGGAACAATATTCAATTTCATGGCATGAGGCCAGGTTCGTGATCCGGACTTCCGGATGGAGTTACAGGAGATGAGGGTGCGCAAGCAACTCGCGCAGCACTCGTTCAAAATGACGAGGATCGTGCGCTTTGAGCACGGCGGCCTCGCGCGGCAGATAAAAGTCCCACAAACGCGAAATCCAGAAGCGCAGAGCCCCGGCGCGCTGCAAGGCTGGCAGCAGGATGCGTTCCTGTGCGGTCAGCGGTCGCACGCGCTGGTAGGCCGCGATGAACGCCTCGACACGCACTGCGTTCGGCGCGCCGCTTTGCAGGTCAATGCACCAGTCATTCAAGCAGATACCGATGTCGAACAGAAAGGCATCGCAGCCGGCAAAGTAAAAATCAAAAAAACCGGTGAGCTGGCCTTTTTCAAACATCACATTGTCGCGAAACAAATCGGCGTGAATCGCGCCGCGCGGCAGGCTGCGGTATGCGGCCGAGGCGGCGATATGGTTCTGGTAAGCCAGTTCGCCCACAATCAGGCTGCGCTGCTCCGGCATGAGGTGCGGCAACAAAAGGGGTACCGTCTCATTCCACCAGCTTAAGCCGCGTAGATTGGGCTGTTGCCGGGGGTAGTCCAGTCCGGCCAGGTGCAAGCGCGCCAGCATCTCGCCAACGCCTGCGCAATGGGCCGGCGTGGGGACGAGTTCGCTGTGGCCGGGCAGCTTGTTAACCACGGCAGCCGGCTTGCGTTTGAGGCGATGCAGGATGTTGCCCTTGGCATCTGCCACGGGATCAGGCACCGGAATCCCGCGCATTGCCAGATGTTTCATCAGGTGCAGGTAAAACGGCAACTGCTCGAACGTCAGGCGCTCAAACAGCGTCAGCACGTACTGGCCCTGATCGGTGTCTACAAAATAGTTGGTGTTTTCGATG
>JAYWDL010000317.1:0-4229 GCA_043779865.1 Polaromonas sp. | reverse complement strand
TTTCGGCTGCTGACAAGCGTTACAAAAACAGGGCTTGGGCATGCCACATCGTGAATATCAAGCCAATCGCTGGTGCCCAGTGACTGAATAAGCGCCGTGAGCGGGTCATTGCGCATCGCCTTACACACTTAACGAAGCCGATACCCAGCGAACATCGTGGCGGGGGAAGATGAACGCTTCTTCAACACAGGAGCTTCAATGCCCGGTTTCAATAATTCCCAAACTCCCCAGACCCAAAACTCTCTTCTTCTTTGCCTCTTGGCCCAGCCGAGGTTCTTGCGGGCGATTCCTTCCCTGATGGTGCTGACCACGGTCATAGCCTGGGGAGCTTCATCGCATGCTGGCGGATTGGCCCTTGACGGTGCCCTGCGTGGCGGCACGGGAGTGAGCGTTGCCCCAGCAGGCGGCAGGACCGGCGCAACCATGGATAACGATGCAGAGGCAAGCGTTAAAGGCATGACACCGACCCGTTAAACCCGGTTACGGCTTGGGCATCAAGCAGGCAGGCGGGGCAGTACAGTGCCCTGCTGCGGACTGGCCCGGGCTGACTATTTGTCGGGCAACTCGATCTTGACTTCAAGCACATCCAGGTTGTCCTGCCGCTCAAGGTTGACCTTGATGTCATTGGGATTGATGTGGATGTACTTGGAGATCACGGCAATCAGGTCGCGCTGCAGTGCGGGCAGGTAGTCGGGTTCATGGCTGCTGCGGCCTGAGCGTTCGTGCGCCAGGATGATCTGCAGCCGCTCCTTGGCAACGGAAGCCGTTTTCTTCTTTTCGCCAAGCAGGAAGGAGAAAAATGAGGCCATGGCTTTTTACCTTCCCCCGAACAGGCGTTTGAAGAAGCCGGGCTTTTGTGCATCAATAAAGCGCATTGGCTTGTCTTCGCCCAGGAAGCGGTCAATGACGTCTTTGTAGGCCTCAGACACATCGCTGCCCTGCATGTGGACCGCCGGCACGCCCTGGTTGGAGGCTTGCAGCACGATTTCGGATTCGGGAATGACGCCGATGAGCTTGATGCGCAAAATGTCCTGGATGTCTTCGAGCGACAGCATTTGCCCCTGGTCAACCCGGCTGGGGTTGTAGCGGGTGATGAGCAGGTGTTCCTTGATGGGGTCGCCGCCGTCAATGGCGCGCTGGGTTTTGCTGGAAAGCATTCCCAGGATCCGGTCGGAGTCGCGCACTGAAGAAACTTCGGGGTTGGTCACCACCAGCGCCTCGTCGGCAAAGTGCATGGCCATCAGAGCACCGGTTTCAATGCCGGCGGGCGAGTCGCAGATGATGTATTCAAACCCCATCGTGGCCAGGTCCTCAAGGATTTTTTTGACGCCATCAATGTTCAGCGCGTCCTTGTCGCGGGTTTGCGAGGCGGCCAGCACATAGAGTTCGGGGCACTGCTTGTCTTTGATGAGGGCCTGGTTGAGCGTGGCTTCGCCCTGGATGACGTTGATCAGGTCATAAACCACACGGCGCTCGCAGCCCATGATGAGGTCCAGGTTGCGCAGGCCAACGTCAAAGTCGATCACGGCGGTTTTATGGCCGCGCATCGCCAGGCCGGTTGCAAAGCTGGCGCTGGTGGTGGTTTTTCCCACGCCGCCTTTGCCGGAGGTGACCACAATGATTTTTGCCATTCGAAAAAGTCCTTTTGAAATCGGTAAGGGTGTGTTGGTCAGGTCAGGAGAGGGCTGGTGCAAGATCATGCATCAACTGCCCGGGCAGAGTCGCCGAAAGCGCCAGGCGCAGTATGCGAAACGGCAGCGTGAAACCAAAGTGCGCCGCGTCGCCCCAGGCGAAGTTCAGCCCCCTCGGGGGGCAGCGCAGTACGCGAAGCGACAAGCGTGGGGGCCATACTCTTCATTGCATTGCACTCATCACAAGTTTGTCGCCGTCCGGGCCGGGCACCAGCCGCACCTGCGCTGGCCGGCCTGCCACGTCGGGCGGCAGCGGATTTTCGCTGGTGCGGTAGATGCCGGCAATCGACAGCAGTTCGGCTTCCAGCGCCAGCGCAAAAATGCGGGCCTCGGTATTGCCGCGCGCACCGGCCATGGCTTTGCCACGCAGAGGGGCATACACATGAATATGGCCGTCGGCAATGACTTCCGCGCCGGCATTGACGATGGCCAGCACCACCAGGTCGCGCCCGCGGGCATACACCTGCTGGCCCGAACGCAGGGGCTTGTCGATCACCAGGGCGCCCAGCGGCGCTGCATGAACCTGTTGCGGGAGTTGCGGCGCCAACTGCTCGGCAGCAGACGCAAGGGCCGGCCGGGGCATCGTCAGGTGCGCATCAGGCGCAGGCAGCAGGCCGGCCTGCAGGGCAGCGGCCATTTGCGCGGGGCTGCCGCCCTTGACGGCAATTGGCACCAGCTGGTAGCTGCCAAGCAAAGCAATCAGCGCTGAAAAGTCAATGTCTGCCGCCGTGGCATGGGCCGCACTCTGCAGCGGCGACAGGTCGATGACCAGCGCGTCCTGATCGAAAAAATCAGGAATGTCGCCGAAGCGCAGCGCCATTTCGCGCGAGACCGCCGCAAGATCGCTGGACTTGAGCAACAGCGAGACCAGTGGCAGGTTGGCGCTCTTGATTTCAAACGTGGTTGGTATGGCAACAGTCATGGGCGATGCGGGGCTTGGTGAGCAAAAAAAGGCCAACCTTCATGAGATGGGAAGGCCCACACGGGTTTGATGACCGAGCGTAACGCAGGAAGAACGCCCTTCCCGGATGCGCAGCGCGGCAGGTGTGCGTTTAGAACGCCTGGCCCGCCGACAGCCCTGCCCGGGCTGGCAAAGGCCCGATCAAAAGGGTGGCTCACGGTTTGAGCCGCATCAGGCATTGAATGCATGCAACTTGCGCCCATCTGTAAACATTGAGAACAAAAGGGACATTATCCCGGAACTTGATGAATTTTTTGACGCTTTTTGGGCTAAGCGCCCTGCTCCATGCTTACATGGCTATCCGCCTGGTGCCAGACCTGGCGGCATTTCCCGTGGGCCAGTCCGGGCTGGTGGCGGTTTTGGTGCTTAGCGCTTTGGTGATGCCTTTGGGGCTGATCGCCCGCCGCGTCGCCAGGCCGCCTCTGGCCGACAGGCTGAACTGGGCGGGCCTGCTGTGCATGGGGCTGTTTTCGTCGCTGCTCGTGCTTACGGTGATGCGCGATGCGGCACTGGGCTTGCTGTGGCTGGTCAATCTGCTAGTGCCGGACCTGCTGGAGCTGGAACGTTGGCGCACCTCTTCTGCCCAGGCGGTGCCTGTGCTGGCCGGGCTGGTCACGCTGTTGGGTTTTCTCAATGCCAGGCGCACGGCGGCAGTGGTGCGGGTTGACGTGCCCATCAAGGGGCTGCCTGCGGCGTGGCATGGCTTTACCGTGGCGCAGATCAGCGACATCCATGTCGGGCCAACCATCAGGCAGCGCTATGTGCGCCGCATTGTGGACAAGGTCAATACGCTGGAAGCTGACATGGTGGCCATTACCGGCGACCTGGTGGACGGCGGGGTGCAAGAGCTGGCCGCGCAGGTGGCGCCGTTGGCTGATTTGCGCTCGCGTCACGGCACCTATTTCGTGACCGGCAACCACGAGTACTACTCGGGGGCGAACGCCTGGATTGACGAGTTGCGGCGCTTGGGGCTGACGGTGCTGCTCAATGAGCATGTGGTGATTGAGCCGCCGCCCGGTGCCAGCCCGACAGGCGCACCGCTGGTGCTGGCTGGGGTAACCGATTTCAGCGCAGGCAGCTTTGATGCGGCGCATCGCAGTGATCCGGTGGCCGCGCTGCGCGGCGCGCCGCAGGAGGCCGTGCGCGTGCTGCTGGCGCACCAGCCACGCAGTGCGGCAGCTGCGTCCGTTGCGGGCTTTGATTTGCAGCTTTCAGGCCACACGCACGGTGGGCAGTTTTACCCGTGGAACCTGTTCGTGCGCTTTCAGCAGCCGTTTACGGCGGGTTTGCAGAAATGGGAAAACCTGTGGGTTTATACGAGTCGCGGCACTGGCTACTGGGGGCCGCCCAAGCGGTTTGGTGCGCCTTCGGAGATTACGCATTTGCGGCTGGTGATGGCTTGAGCTTTCCGCCAGGCTGCCAGGCATGTTTGTGAGTTAAATAGCCTGTTTGCGCTTATTTCATGGGCGCTGGTAGCTATTGATTTTGTAGCGAGTTGGCTTTTTTGGTTTGGGCTGGCCGGGCTACCCCCCGGCAGGGTCGCCAAGCAACCGTTGCCTGCCAAGTGATACTGCGCT
>JAYWDL010000316.1:0-11674 GCA_043779865.1 Polaromonas sp. | reverse complement strand
TATGGCACAACATTTCACTTTTTCGACCCGACCCAGCATCCATGCGCGTTTGCCGAGGGCCAAGGGGCCGTAAACGTCGAAAAAGTGACAAAGATGGGCTACAGTTATGCATGCATGGAAACTGTTGGATTTCAAGCGTGCTGCCTCAAATAATCAGTGATCCAGCACGCCTGTGCCATCAAACCGGGAGATAAGCCATGCCTTTAGATTCAACGCCTGCCGTGCGTAGCGGCTACATCAGCCCAGACGCCGTGAATCCCGACCTGGAATTGGAGTACGACCATTTGCGTAAAGAACTGGAGCGTTTGATGACCGAGCCGATCAAGGATTTTCCAGGGATTGACCATCTTGTTGACCAGCTCGAACTGCTTCAACTGGCGATCAAGGAAACGCACGGCATCAAGGGCAATAATCCGAATGAATAAGAACTGATGCAAGCTGCCAAAGCCTCGCAGTTCCACGCACCCTGACCCAGGTAAAGCGCCCCCAGGCACTGCCGCCGTGTGTTTCACGGGAGAAAAGCAATGCCTTTTTCAGGCTGTTCATGCGGCCGTCAAGGCGTTGTGGCGCACCTGCATGTGCCTGACCTGCCACCAGAGCGGCAGCAGGGCCCGGACTTCAGGCCGGGCAAACCGGTCGTCCATGAGGTAAATCACGCCACGATCCGAGGTGGTTCGAATCACCCGGCCAGCCGCTTGCACCACTTTCTGCACGCCCGGATAAAGGTAGGTGTAGTCGTAGGCCCGTTCCGCGCCAAAATTAACGCCCATGCGCAGCCTGATCTGCTCATTGACCGGGTTGACCTGCGGCAGGCCCAGGGTGGCAATGAAAGCCCCGATCAGCCGTTCACCAGGCAGGTCAATTCCCTCGGCAAACGAGCCGCCCAGCACGGCAAAGCCGATGCCCTGTGTTTTAGCCGTGAAGCGCGCCAGAAATTCATTGCGCGCGGCTTCGTCCATGCGGCGCGTCTGCTCCCACATCGGGATCTGCGGGTAGCGCGCCGTGAAAAGCAGGGCCAGTTTTTGCAGGTAGTCATAGCTGCTCAGAAACACCAGGTAGTTGCCCGGCTTTTCGGCGTATTGCCGTGCCATCAACTCCACGATGGGCGAGAGCGAACTGTTGCGGTGCTGGTAGCGGGTGGAGATATCACTGACCACCTCTACCTGCAACTGTTCGGCCACAAAGGGCGACTGCACATCAACCCATGCCGTGTTGCCTGGCAGACCCAGCGTGTCGGCGTAATAATTTTGCGGGCTCAGCGTGGCAGAAAACAGGGCAACAGAGCGCGCTGCGGCAAAACGCGGCGCCAGAAAAGGGGCGGGCACCACATTGCGGATGCACAGGCTGGAAAAAGCACGGCGGCTGCCTGCATTTGCAAACGCGCCTTTTTCGGCCTCCAGCGTGATGTCAAACAGCGAATGTTCGCCAAAGCTTTCGGCCATGCGCGAGAAGTGCAATGCGTCAAAATAAAAGCGCTGCAGAGTGGCATCCACCCGGGTAGGCTGCGCCTCCAGCTCGTCGGTGATTGCTTGGATAGCCTGCTGCAGCGCCAGCAAGAATTTTTCGGGAATATAGGCGCGCACCTGATACGGCGCATCGCTGTCCTGATGCGGGTCCTTGCATAAATCACGCCAGACGCGGTGCAGGCGGTCGAGCGGCTTTTTGAGCGATGGCGCTGCAGACTGCCGCACCAAGGCCAGGTCCGCCTGATCCAGCCCGGCCGAATACATCTTGCGCGCCCGCTCGACCAGGTTGTGCGCTTCATCGACCAGCACGCTGACGCGCCACTGGTTGCCCACCGTCAGCCCATGCAGCAGGGCGCTGACATCGAAATAGTAGTTGTAGTCGCCGACCACCACATCGCTCCAGCGCACCAGGTCCTGGCTGAGGTAGTACGGGCAGACGTCATGCGCCAGGGCCACGCTGCGCAGCGCCTCCCTGTCAAGCAGACCCGAAGAAGCCCGTGGCGCCGCAAGCGCGGCACTGCGCGCTTGCGGCAGGCGGTCATAAAAACCTTTGGCCAGCGGGCATGAGTCGCCGTGGCAAGCCTTGTCGGTATGCTCGCACGCTTTGTCGCGCGCCACCAGTTCGATGATGCGCAGGGGAAGCGCAGGCGCACTGTTTTTGAGCAATGCCAGCGCATCCAGCGCCAGCCTGCGGCCCGAAGTTTTGGCCGCCAGAAAAAACACCTTGTCGAGCTCCTGCCGGGGCGCGGCCTTGAGCAGCGGAAAAACGGTGCCAATCGTTTTGCCGATGCCGGTCGGCGCCTGGGCCATCAGGCAACGGCTGCTACTGGCCGATCGGTACACCGCCTCGGCCAGGTCGCGCTGGCCCGGCCGGAACGAAGCGTGTGGAAAAGGCAGGTCCTGCAGTGCCGCATCCCGCGCCGCGCGGTGTGCCAGTTCCTGCCTGGCCCAGACCAAAAACTTTTCACACTGCGCTTGAAAATACTGCTTGAGCGCATCAGCCGTGAACAGCTCGCCCAGCAGCGTTTCCTGCTGGCTGACAATATCAAAATAGACCAGCGCCAGGCGCACTTCAGCCAGTCCCAGTTTCTGGCACAGCAGCCAGCCGTAAATCTTGACCTGCGCCCAGTGCAGCTCCCGGTGGTTCTGGGGCAGGGCAGCCAGGTCACCCCTGAACGTCTTGACTTCTTCCAGCTGGTTTTTCTTCGGGTCGTAGCCATCGGCCCGACCGCGTACCCGTAGTTCCTTGTAGTCGCCTGTCAGGCTGACTTCGGCCTGGTAGCCTTCGCTGCGCCGCGAGGCCACCAGCGCATGGCCGGCCATGCCTTCCTGCGCGGAAGGCGCGGGCGTGAAACGCAGATCCAGGTCACCGTGTTTGGCGGTGAATTCACACAAGGCCCTGACGGCAACGACATAGCTCAATCGGAACTCGCTCTTTGCTGTAAAAGCATCATTTTTTGAGGGTTGTACGTCGTCCGTGTCATTTCGGTTTGACGTAGTTCATCGCCTTGTCAAATTCCTCGCGGGACAAAAAATTGTCCTTGTTGGTGTCGGCCTGATCAAAATGCCTGGCCACACCCCGAAAGCCAGCGGCTTCTTCACGGCTGACCTTGTCATCAAGGTTGCTGTCCATGTAGCTGAATGCAAGCTTCAGATCAGTGGCGGAATACCGGGGCGCCGCAGGAGGGGTTTCAGCGGCAGATGCAGCGGTGGCAGGCTGCGCTGCCTGCTGTGAGGCCTGCCGGGAAGCCGCCTGCGCCGCAACAGGCGCAGTGGTTTCTGCGTTCTGGGCATGGGCGCCCATGGCAAACAGGGCCGTTGCCGCGCTCACGGCGAACATCACGCCCCATATGTACACAGAAGGCGCATTGGCACGGAAAGGGAGTTGCTTTGCAGAGGAAAAATTCATTGGTTTTTAAGGGGAAGAGTCAAACATCGGTGCCATTGGACGCCACTTCGCCTGCTGGCACCAGCACGCTTGCACCGTGTTGCGCGGCTTTACACCGCAATGGCCGGCAGACACATTTCTTTGCGAGAGCTTGCAGCCAACCAATCCGCAGCACCGCCGCCGCATGCGGTTGCGGCTGCGGCTGACAACAGGGCTCTGGACTGTCCGACAGTGCGCTACGGCGCATTTTTTTAAAATCGAGAAACACCAACCATTTTAAAAGCACGAGGAAAAAATATGGCAACCAGCAGCATTCTCGGTGGTTCACGCATGCCTGAAGAAATCAGCGGAAAAGACATGCATGCCCTGGGCCCCAGCGACAACTCCGACAGCGGTAGTGATGCCATGGGCGCCTATGGCGCGGACGAATTGGCCAGCGACAGCGATGCCGCAGGCACTGGTGAGCGCGCAGAGGTCGGCACTGACCGCAGCCAGCCGGATGCCGATATCCTGCCCGACCATATCGAGCAAGCATCTGGCGCTCAGGCAGATGCTGACTCTGACGGCACGGCAAGCGACGATTTGAATGACTTGAGTGACGTTGAAGACCTTGCCGACGACAGTGAAGAGCCAGAGGGCGATGAGGGCGATGAGGGTGACGAAGGCGGAGAAGCATCTGGTAAAGCGTGAAACCGCGAAACCGCGAAGAGCAGGCCTTCATGCAAGCCATGAACAGGTTGGCTGCTGCCGTTACCATGAGCCATTTCGCTTTCCAAACTCTTTGACAACTCATGAAACTTTCAAACATCGCCCAGTCTTTCTCGCTTGAAAACAGAATCTTTCTGCTGTTGCTGCTGGTCGTTTCGCTGGCATTTTTCTGGGTGCTCTGGCCTTTTTTCGGCGCCGTATTCTGGGGAGCGATTTTGGCGCTGATGTTTTCCCCGCTACACCTGCGCCTGCTGAAAAAGATGCCGCAAAAGCGCACGCTCGCCGCTTCGCTCACGGTCACGATCATTCTTGTATTGGTCATCTTGCCTGTAGGTTTTATCAGCGCCTTGCTGTTCCAGGAAGCAGGGGGCGTATATGAGCGTGTCCAGTCTGGCGACCTGAGCTTCAGCCGGTATTTCCAGCAAATTTATGATGCGCTTCCGACGTGGATGACTGGAATGCTGAACCGTTCAGGCCTGAGCAACCTGGGAATGATTCAGGAGCGTGTTGCCGACAGCCTGACCAAGGGAAGCCAGTTTATTGCCACGCAGGCACTAAGCATCGGGCAAAACGCCTTTGATTTTTTCGTCAGCTTTTTCATCATGCTTTACCTGCTGTTTTTTTTCCTGCGGGATGGGGCTGCCCTGTCCAGGCAAATCAAGGAAGCCATCCCGCTGGAAGCAGAGATAAAGCGCAATCTGTTCAGCAAATTCACCACGGTCATTCGCGCCACGGTCAAGGGCAATATTGTGGTGGCGATGATGCAGGGGGCGCTGGGCGGCCTGATCTTCTGGTTTCTCGGAATCCACTCGCCCGTGCTTTGGGGCACCCTGATGGCTTTCCTGTCGCTTCTGCCTGCGGTTGGGGCTGCTTTGGTCTGGATTCCTGTGGCCATTTACTTCCTGGTCGCCGGTGCCATCTGGCAGGGCGTTCTGCTCATTACCTTTGGGGTGCTGGTGATTGGTCTGGTCGACAATATTTTGCGTCAGATGCTGGTGGGCAAGGACACCAAAATGCCGGACTATGTGGTGCTCGTTTCCACGTTAGGCGGCATGTCCCTTTTCGGGTTGAATGGTTTTGTCATCGGCCCCATGATTGCCGCCATGTTCATGGCAGCGTGGGACCTCTTTGCAAGGGCCAGGCAGGTCGAGCCTGTCGAGTTACCCCCGGCTTGAATTGCCAATTCTATTGGTTAAATAGGCTTCTGGCGCAATGAATATGGGCGCAAGCAGCTATGAATTAAATAGCACCATGACTTGTCGAAGCGGGCTTGGCGGCTTTCAGCGTTGCCATATCCACCACAAACCGGTACTTCACATCGCTCTTGAGCATGCGTTCGTAAGCGGTTTCGATCTCGTCCATGCGGATTGATTCAATGTCTGACACGATGCCGTGCCCGGCGCAGAAATCCAGCATTTCCTGCGTTTCGCGGATACCGCCAATCAGCGAACCGGCCAGGCGGCGGCGTTTCATGATCAGGTTGAAGACGCCGGGCGACGGGTGTGGGCTGGCCGGCGCGCCCACTAGCGTCATGGTTCCGTCGAGCTTGAGCAGCACCAGAAAAGCGTCCAGGTCATGCGGCGCGGCTACCGTGTTGAGGATGAAGTCGAAAGTGCCGGCATGCGCCGCCATTTCATCGGCGTTCCTTGACACGACCACTTCCCTGGCACCCAGGCGCAGCGCGTCCTCGCGCTTGTTGGCCGAAGTGGTGAAAAGCACCACATGGGCTCCCATGGTGGCAGCAATCTTCACGCCCATGTGGCCCAGCCCGCCCAGGCCGACGATGCCAACTTTGTGTTCAGGGCCCACCTTCCACTGGCGCAGCGGCGAATAGGTGGTAATGCCGGCGCACAGCAGCGGTGCCACGGCGGCCAGATCGGTTTCATCGTGCGAGATGCGCAGCACGAAGGATTCACGCACCACCATGTGGCTGGAGTAGCCGCCGTAGGTGTTGGCGCCGGTGCCCTGCTCAGGGCCGTTGTAGGTGCCGGTAAAGCCGTTGTCGCAGTACTGCTCCAGGCCGTCGGCGCAGGGCGTGCAGTGCTGGCAACTGTCCACCATGCAGCCCACGCCGACGATATCGCCGACCTTGAACTTCGATACCAGGGTGCCCACCGCCGTCACGCGACCCACAATTTCATGGCCCGGCACCGAGGGGTAAACGGTGTTGTGCCATTCATTGCGTGCGGTGTGCAGGTCGGAATGGCAAACGCCGCAGTAAAGGATGTCGAGTGCGACATCCAGCTGGCCGGGTGAGCGGCGTTCAAACGAGAAGGGTGCGAGTGGGGTGCTGGGGGAGGTTGCGGCGTAACCGATGGCTTGTGTCATGGCGAATCCAAGTGTTGGCAAAGCGACCATCCTAGTCCATTCCTGTGTCCGCTGCGTAACCCGGGCGCAAGGCAAGCCCTGCATGGCCAGGCGGTCCCCCTGGTTTGATGAATTCAGAGATGTTTCAGTCCTCTTGCGCTTGTGGTATCTGCAAAGTAAGCTATATATTTAATAGCGACTGGAGGCTGAGCTGCGCTGGCCGGCCAGGGGCCTTTCATTCGGACTGACGGCGAGGCCCATCACCTATTTGGGGGATAGTCGCCGGCAGGGTCTTTGGTCAAGATGCGCTGGACATGCATTGATGCACCGCCCAGCCTGGCCAAAGGGAGCGTGGACATGCTTATTTTCACCAACCGTGAGCTCGAAGACAGAGCCGACGAGTCGGCTTTACAGCGAAGCTTTGCCTCCGGCTCACCGCGTTTGGCTCTGGCGACCGTGGAACGCGCGCCCCAAGGCAGGGCGGAACACTGGAACTTGACGCAGCCGGATGACGATGTTGACGATGCCGATTCGCTGCGGGCTTTGTTACCACTGTTTCAAGGATTACTGCGCCTGTTGGTGTACCTCCATGGCTACAACAATACGCCTGCAGTGTGCTTCGAGCGCTGTGCCCTCTTGCAGTCGCTGTACGACGGTACGACGTGGAGCTTGTCGGCTTCTCCTGGGCCTCCGAAGGCTGTCTGTCTGACGGTAGCGACCTGCCCGGTCTGGTCGCCGGGCTTGATGACGACGAGACGGATCTCAAGTGCCTCACCGCCAGGAACCGCACCGAGTCAGGCTCCCGATGGTACTGACCGGTAGCGCTCCCTGACGGGGCCATCAGGACCTGAAGCCACCATGAAACCATGGCCATGAACAAAGATGCCGCCTCAGCCGGAACCAGCGCCCCGCCCAGTCCTGAGCGGGTTGAACCGGGGCCGGGCGACGGCTGGGCCGCCCTTCGCGCTGCAGAAGACGCGGCGATTGCGGCGCGCCGCCGCCATGTGCTGGGCGAAGCCGCCAGCGGCAACCCGAGCGAAGTAAAGCTGCCGCGTGTCGGTCTGGCCCTGTCGGGCGGCGGCGTTCGCAGCGCCACGTTTGCGCTGGGGCTGATGCGCGGGATGGCGCAGAGCCATAACCAGCAAGGCGCCGAGCCCGACCCAGCCCGTAGAACGCTGGTCACCGACGGGCTGCTGGGCCGGCTTGACTATCTGTCGACCGTGTCGGGCGGCGGTTACACCGGCGGCATGTACGGCCGGCTGGTCGCCACTTACGGACTGCGCTGCGCCCAGGCGCTGATGGCGCGCGGGGGTTCGCCGGTGCTGGAGTGGCTGCGCCGCAACGGGCGCTACCTGACGCCCGCCGGTTCGCGCGATATCGGCATTGCGGTCGTGACTTACTTTCGTTCCTGGCTGGCCATCCACACTGAATTCATGTTTGCCTGCATGCTGCTGGGCCTGGTGGTGGTGGCGCCCCATCTGTGGCAGCACAGCGTGCAGGTGCTTGACCCGCAAGGCTGGGAGCGCTGGCAAACGCTCTGGTGGGCGCTGGCGCTGGCGTTCTGGGCGGCCCTTGCGCCGGGGCTGATTACCGGCTACTGGGCGGCCCGCGATGCCCCTGAACCGGCGACCCGCCTGCTGCCGGGCTGGCGCGATGCGCTGTTTCTGGGGCTGACTGCGACTGGCGCTTACCTGTTGCTGCGCGCGCTGCAGGCGGGCGGTGCGCTCGACCCGGTGCGGCACAGCCTGAACTGGCCGGTTGCCGTTGCACTGGCGCTGGTTTCGCTGGTGCTGGGTCAAGGGGCGGTGATGGGCTTGATGGCTGTCAGCCGGGAGCCTCATGCACTGAAAGTGGCGCGCCTGCGCAATGGGCTGACCCGGGCCCTGCGCTGGGTTTTACGGGGCACTTTGGCATTGGCAGGCCTGGGCGCGCTGGACCGGCTGAGCTGGTGGGTGCTGGAAGAATTCCAGACCGGCAACCAGTGGCTGTGGGGCGGGGTCGGCGTGGGCGGTGCCGCTGTGGTGGTGCTGCGCTCTCTGATGCAGCCGCTGCAGCAAATTGCCGCCAAATCAGAAAGCCATTCGCGCGACTGGCTGCCGCGCCTGCTCAACTTTGGCAGCCTGATCGGTCTGCTGGCGCTGGTCACCGCCTGGCTGGTGGTCATTCAGTGGTTTATTTTCGCGCCCGAGACCTTCAGCGTCCTGCGCAGTGTGCCGCCCTGGATGCGGGCCAGCCTGATAGCCGCGCTGTGGCTGCTCTGGGTGCTGCTCACTGCCGGCAATTCGCAGATGGCCAACGCCTCTTCGCTGCACAGTTTTTACCGCGCGCGCCTCACGCGGGCCTATCTGGCCGTTGGCAACCGCCAGCGCAGCATGAATGACGACGCTGGCAGTTGCGCCGACGTCACCCGCGTAGTCGAAGGCGATGACACCCGGCTGCACAGCTACCGGCCAGAGGCCGAAGGAGGGCCGATTCACCTCATCAATACCTGCCTGAACCAGACGCGCGACGACAAAAGCGGCCTCTACAACGCCGACCGCAAGGGCACTGCCGTCACGGCCACCTGGCGCGGCTTCGAAGTAGGCCCGCGCGAGTTCGTTGCCCTCCAGCCCGAACACGATGCCGGTACGCTGGGGCGCTGGGTTGCGGTGTCGGGCGCGGCGGCGTCGCCGGGCGCGGGCGCCTATACCTCGCGCGGGCTGGCCCTGCTGGTGTACTTTCTGGGTGTGCGGCTCGGCTACTGGATGCGGGCGCCGCGCGAGCGCAAACATGTGCGCCAACCGGGCTGGCTGAGCCGCCTGGCGTGGCGCGCCCTGCCCAAACCCATGATGCTGACCAGCGAGGCGTCGGCCACGTTCTACGGCGTGGAGCGGCCCTGGTGGTACCTGTCGGACGGCGGGCATTTCGAGAACAGCGGGGTTTATCCGCTGATCAAGCGCGAGCTGGGCTTCATCCTCCTCTCAGACGCCGGCTGCGATGCGCTCTACGAGTTTGGTGACATAGAGAACCTGGTGCGCAAGGCGCGTATCGACTTTTGCGCCGAGATTGATTTCTACAGCCGCGATGAAGCAGCCAGCCTGTTCACGCTGGGCAGCACCGAACTCACAGTGCTGTCGCCCGAAGACATGGCCAACAACCATTCGCGTCGCGGCGTGCTGCTGGCGCGCATACGCTACCGCGAGCGGCCGGGGCCGGCTGGCGCCGATGGCAGCGCGGGCCAGCCGTTCCGGCCCGAAGGCACTCTGCTGGTGATCAAGCCGAACCTGCACGACGCGCTCGACGTGGACCTGCTCGCCTACGCCCAGAAGCATGAATGCTTTCCGCACGAATCCACCGGCGACCAGTCCTTCGACGAGGCCCAGTGGGAGAGCTATCACCGGCTCGGCGAAGACTTTGGCCGCGCCCTGCATGAAAACTGGCTGGCCCAGTTACCGGGCTGGCGCAGCCCGGCGCGGCACGGCATTCGGGTGGCGGCCCGGCTGGGGTCGGGCAAGGCGAGCGCCGACACGCCGCGGGCCGAGCCGCTGTGGCGGCGCGGCGCGCGCGCTGCGGCCATCGGCACGACGCTGGGCGTGGGCGCGTCGGGCACCTTGCTGCTCTCGCTGTGGCAGGTGCAGGAGCAGCTGCAGCGCAACCGCACCGATGAGCAAACCGAGGCGCGCCAGCTGTTCACCGACGTGTCCAAGGGGCTGCAGGCTTTGAAGGGCTCGTGCCCGCAGATTCCAGAGCATGTGGTGGCGCAGACTGCAGAGCTGCTGAGGCTGCGCGGCAGCCCGACGCTGCGGCCGTTCGAACAGGCGGGCCTGGATCGCCTGAGCGAACGCATTGGCGAAGAATGCAGGCAGACCGTGGAGCCCAGCGCCGAGTGTCTGGCGGCCTCTGAGCGCATCCAGAAAGACCTGTGCACCGAGGTGCAGCCGCGCACCGTCAGCACCGCGATGAATTACTGGCACCCTGGCGCATCAAAGCAGGAGCAGGGGCGCGATGGCCGCAAGGTGCTGCAGGCCGTGGCCAGCCGGTTTCCGGCGTTTGGCACGGCGTTCATGCAGAGCCCGCCGGGGGTTGCCAAGGTGGATACCGGGGCCGCTAGCGGGTCGATCGACAGCGCCTCCACAGCGGCACCGGCTGAACCAGTTGCACCGGCTGCGCCAGCTGCGCCGCGTCCTGCCGTGGTGGCTACGGCCCCTGTGCCCCCAGCCTCGCCCGCTGCGCTTCCCCCATCCGGTGTTGTCACTCCCCCCATGACCTCGCTGCAGCCCTGCCGGCGCGAGTCGGGGCGCAGCACGCTGTACATCCAGATTTATGACGAAGCGTACCGCCCGCCAGCGACGGCCTTGCGCCAGGCCCTGCAGGCCGGGACCGATGCGCCCGTGGTGGTGGCGCCGGTCGAGAACGTGATTCGCAGCGCCGACCTGCGCCAGCAGCGCAAGCCCGTGCCCTGGCCCAAACCCACGCTGGTGCTGCACGACCCGGCCAGCCGCGACTGTGCCCGCGCCATCTCGCGCTACATCGGCGCGCCATGGGTGTTGCCCGGCGATGTGGATCCGGTCTGGTTGCGCGACCTGCCCCGTTCGCTCCCGGCGCGGCCGGGCGTGATCGAGCTGTGGCTGCCGCCGGTTGAAGTGACGGTGTCGCAAAACGGCTCGGACCTAGCGCAGCTTGAGCGCAGGCTTGATGGGGCGCGTTGAGTGAAGCCGGCAGCGCGAGGTCGGTTGATCTGGCGAGTGGATGCGCAGGTCGAAGCATTTTTTTAAGGATTTTGGCTGTTACCGCAATCAGGTCGGGCGCTAGCAGCTATGGATTTTGTAGCAAATAGCTCTTTGCGTGGTCGGGTGCGCCGCACCACACAAAGTCAAAGCGGCGGAATTGACCCGGCGTTGCGGGGTGGGCTAACCCGGCATCACCATCACCATCAGGGGAACATCATGCTTATTGCCACCTTTAATGTTGAAAACATGTTTGACCGTGCCAAGGCGCTTAACGGGGCGACTTGGGCCGAGGGCAAGCCCGCTCTGGAAGCACACAAAGCGCTGAATGGCTTGTTTGAAAAGACAAGTTACAGCAGCGCCGACAAGACCCGAATGCTGGCCCTGCTGAAGGCCAATGGGCTTTTGAAGTCGGACGAGGGGCCCCTGATGCGGCTGCGCAAGATTCGCGGACAGTTGATCAAAAGGCCGCGAACCGGCGATGCCGAGATAGTCGCCAGCGGGCGCGCCAGCTGGATTGGCTGGGTTGAACTGAAAACCGAGCCGGTCAATGAGGCAGCCACGCAAAACACGGCGCGGGTGATGGCAACCCTCAACGC
>JAYWDL010000315.1:0-4252 GCA_043779865.1 Polaromonas sp. | reverse complement strand
CCGCATCACCTTCGACGAGCACCTGCCGCGCTGGAACTACCGCGCCGCACCACTGGAGGACTGATTCAGGGAAGTTAATGTTTGCCACATCCTTAGTTTGATTTATTCGGCTGTGATTACTTTACGCCGCACGAGGTTTGCCATGACCTCGGAATCCTTTTTGATGCGGGCAACAAACACCTCGGGGGTGCTGTTGACAACTTCAAAGGCGTTTTCAGCCAGTCTGCTACGTACTTCTGGCTGAGCCATGGTCTCACGCGTAGCTTTCAAAACCTTCTCCCGCACGCTTGTCGGCAAGCCTACTGGTGCGACCAGTCCAATCCAGGTCGGAATTTCAAAGTCCGGAAGATTTTCGGAAACGGTCGGTACGTTGGGTAGCTGCGGATTGCGCTTGGCCGAACTTAAGGCGATGGCTCGCACTGTTCCGGCTTTGATGTGTGGAAGCATCACGGTAAGACTTGCAAAGGCAAAGTCGATATGACTTCCCAGCAAGTCAGTGAGCAAGGGACCAGCACCCCTGTAGGGGATATGCGTAGCTTGCAGGTCATAAGCAACTGACAGCGACGCGCTGTTAATGTGTCCCGCAGAGCCTGTTCCAGCAGAACCATAGGGCGTTCCGGGTTTCGATCTGATGTAGCTTACAAGTTCGCGGACAGTGGTGACGGGGAGCGAGTTGCGCACCACCAGAACTTGCGGAGCTGTCACCAGAAGGCTCAAATAATCAAATGATTTTAAGGTATCAAACGGCAAATTCTTGATCATTTGATTGTTAACAGCCTGGGAGTCCAGCGCCAGCATGAGCGTGTATCCATCAGGCTTGGCGCGAGCTAATTCACCGGCTCCCACCGAGCCGCTAGCGCCTGCGCGGTTTTCTACCACCAGGGGCTGGCCCAGGCGCCTGGAGAGCTCAGGCCCTATCGCCCGGGCAATTTGGTCAACTGCCCCGCCTGGTGCAAAAGGCACCAACAATTTGATCGGCTGGACAGGGTAGGACTGTGCTTGGGCTGTGCCAGAGAGCGCCAATACCAGGGACACAGTGGCAAAGCTGAAAATGGCCCGAATAGATGTTTTCATATATTTCTTTTGGATCGTGGTCGAACAGTGTTGTGCCACATCGGGGTAGAGCTTGTCATCTCGTGGCGGCCACCAGGCCCCCGTCGACAACTATTTCCGTTGCCGTGATGTACCGGCTCTCGTCCGCTGCAAGAAACAATACGGCATGAGCGGTGTCCCAGCCGTCACCCATGCGCTGCATCGGCACCTGGCCGTTGCGGTGGGCTATAAATCCTGCAGTGTCTCCGGCGGCATACTTTTTGGCGAGGCCATCAAGAAGTGGGGTGTGCATGAGACCCGGGACTACACAGTTAAGGCGGATGCCTTCAGCTGCATGAATAACGGCCGTGGTTTTGGTGAACTGCATGAGGCCAGCCTTCGCCGCCGCGTAAGCCACTTGGGGCTTGCCTATGTAACGAAGACCGGCCACCGATGAGACGTTGATGACGGAGCCGCCGCCTTGGGCCTTCATAATCGGTAGAACATATTTGCAAGTTAGAAATGCACCCTTCAAGTTGACTTGCAGCTGTTCGTCCCACACTTCCTCGCTCATATCTACTGGGCCGCCAGGCTGCGACAAGCCTACGTTGTTAACCAGGATGTCGATGCGCCCGAAGCGAGCCATGCAATCATTTACCACTCGCTGAACCTCCTGCGCATGGGTGGAGTCGCATTGCGCAACATAGGCGGTTCCGCCTTCTTTTGCTATAGCCTCCTGGGTGGTTTGGGCATTTGAGAGGTTCAGGTCTGTTCCGAAAACCTTTGCGCCCTGGCGCGCCAACAGTACGGCCGCAGCGCGACCATTACCCCAACCATCAGCAACTGATCCGCAGCCCATGACCAGTGCCACCTTGTTTGTTAAATCAAGCATTCCATCTCCTTATATGCGTATCGGTAAGCCTACATTAAGCAGCGGGCGTACTGTGCTGTCCATACGCCCAAACACGGATCGTGGCTCAATCTGGTGGAGTCCGTTCTCCAAAATGGCGCGAAGCTTCTTGCGCCACATCCGCGTCGCATCATGTTTTGATGAAACGAAGCACCAGGTGGACGGGCGAGGCACTTCAGGCGCCGTGCGGCAGGTGACATCAGCCTTGGGATTGGGAGGTAAGGCCAAATAGCGGAGCAAGCTGCCTGAGGCACCCTTCGGATAGAGGGTGGGAAGGATGTCAATGGGTCGGCGTTCCGCTCGGCATCAACAAACCGAGATCAATTGCTGCGCCCATCGCCAGATAGCCGAGGCGGTTGGGGTGCAGCCTGTCGCCCGGACCGCCGGTCGTGCTTTCCGGCACGAACTCAGCGCGCATGCTTCCGCTCTTGGGGTCGATGGTCGCCTTGTCGAAATCCACGAATCCATCAAAGAGCCCCGAGGTTTTGATGAAGTCGTTGAGTGCTTTTCGTTTCTGGTCCTGCTCCACGAAGCCGTGCGCCGCACTCGTGCTGCCAAACGCCGACGTCAAGGTCGCCCCGATGATCCGCACGCCAGGGATACTCTTGCGTATACGAGCGACGATCACTTTCATGCCGGTCTGCACCTCGTCGAGACTCGCATTACCGTTCTTGCTGAAGTCATTGGTGCCTTCCAGCCACATGACAGTAGAGACGCCCGAAAGACTGAGAACGTCACGTTCGAGGCGATGACCTGCCGCTGGTCCGCCAGCAAAGGGGTTGTGCGGCGAATATTCTTTCGGGCCAACCACCTGGTTGCCGCCGATTCCGGCGTTGACTATGGACAGGCGGTTGCCGTAAGCGGCGTGCAGCCTTCGGGACAGCACGTCTGGCCAGCGATCGTCGCCATTGAGCGTTGATGCGGTGCCGTCCGTTATTGAATCGCCGAACGCCACAATGGCGTGGGTATTGGAGGGGGCCATCATGTCGAGGGCATCAAGAAAATACCATGAGGTCGTGCTGAATGGAAACGCCGCTTCACTCTCTTCATGCCCTTTCGATCCGGCGTCAGGCATGGTGAGGTAGGAAGTGGTCAGGGCCTTGGCGTGCCAGGTCATCAGGCCGCTCTCGCCCGCCACATGAAAACTCACGGCAAGTTTACGGCCGACAAGTTCTGCTTCAGACCTTTTATCGACGAAGCGCAGGGAAATCGCATCGCTCCAGACCGACTCGCCAGGCGGGACGGTAATGCTCTTCTTGCCTTTGAAACTCACGGCAGAGTTGGTGCCGCGAACGATCTCCGCCCCGCTTAGTTGCAGTCCGACAAAGACGCCGTCGAAAGTCACGGGTTTGATGCCGAGCGCGTTAGACAAGCGAATGCGCGCACTGGAGCCCAAAATGTCAGGGCGAACAATTAGTCTGAAGGTTTGTTCACGCGCGCCGATTTCAGGGGAGGGAAAGGTCAGGCTTAAATTCGGCTGCGCTGATGGATTACCGACCGGGTACGGCCCCTGGACTGAGGCCGCCCAGCTCGCCACCCAGTGGTGACGCGACTGTGCCGATGCATCCTGGTTGAGAAATACCACGGCCAGCAGTAGCGCCAGGGACGAAAATAATCGCATGCTCTTCTCCTCTTTTGTTGTGGGGTGTGCTGTGTATATTAACGACGGATCAAGTCGGCTCAGTCGCCGTGATAACTTAAGTCGCCTATCGCTATCTGTTTGAAAGTGCCTATTTGCCGGCAGTCATTGCAGGCCGTCGTTGCGCATTTGGGGCAGGGTTTGCTCAATCTACGCGTGCACCCGACGCCTTGACGGCGACGGCCCACTTTTCCAGTTCGCTTTTAAAGTAAGCGGTGGTCTGTTCGGGGGTATATTCCAGCGTTTCTGCACCCATGCCAAGCAAGCGTTCCTTGATGGCTGGTTTGGAAAGTGCAGCGTTGAGTTCGGCATTCATTTTCTGGATGATGGACCTGGGTGTTCCCACCGGCGCCAGGAACGCTGCCCAGGCGAGGGCGCTGAAGCCCGGCACGCCAGCCTCGGCCACGGTGGGCACTTCGGTCAGGGTCAGTGAACGACGCGGGCTGCCAACCGCAATGACCTTGAGCTTGCCGCTACTGACATGCGGAATGACGGCGGGACCGGACTCGAACATCATGCTTATCTCGCCGCCAATCAGCGCGGTCACGGCGGCAGGGGCGCCCTTGTAGGGCACGTGCGTGATCTGCATGCCGGTGGCGATCTTGAGCAGCTCCATGGTCAGGTGGTTGGTCAGGCCGCTGCCGCCCGAGCCGAAGTTGACCTTGCCGGGG
>JAYWDL010000314.1:0-4283 GCA_043779865.1 Polaromonas sp. | reverse complement strand
GCAGCAAATCTATCGCGCCTGAAAATAGCCCGCGTCGCCCGAGTGACAAGGGTCAATCGGCCATCTGGTCTAAATTCTTCTTATGGGAACACTTTATTTGGTACGCCATGGCCAGGCTTCGTTTGGCGCTGATGACTATGACGTTCTGAGCCCGCTGGGGCACCAGCAGAGCGTTCGGCTGGGAGAATATTTCAAGTACAAAGGCATCAGTTTTGAAGCGGCTTTGACTGGCACCCTGAACCGCCAGATCCAGACCTTTGCAGGCATCTGCGAAGGCATGGGCGTGGCGTTTGAAAGCGGCCGCGGCGAAATACAGGCAGTGGCAAGCGTGAGGGCAATGAATGAAGCACAAGGCCGCCCCAAGCGAAGTTCAGCCCCCTTGGGGGGCAGCGCATTACACGCAGTGAAAAGCGTGGGGGCTCATTTATTTTGGCCCGGCCTTAATGAATACGACAGCGCCGCGGTGATTGACGCCATTCATCCCGACAAGCTTGAAAAAACCGATACGCCCGAGTTGTACAAGCACCACTTTCGCTTGCTCAAAGCCGGTCTGGCGCAATGGATGGCCGGCGTGGCCAGCCCTCGGGGAATGCCCAGCTATAGCGAATTTGTCGCCGGCATCACCAGTGCGCTGGAGCATATTTGCAGCCATTACGAAGGCAATGTGCTGCTGGTCTCCAGCGGCGGCCCGATTGCGACGGCGGTGGGCCACGTCTTGGGTACCAGCGCTGAAACCACGATCGAGCTGAACATGGGTATTCGCAATTCCTCCGTCACCGAATTTGCCTTCAGCCCCAGGCGTCACAGGCTGGTGATGTACAACACGCTGCCACACCTGGATGTGCCCGAACATGCCAGCTGGGTGACTTATGCCTGAACTGATGAGACGCCTCTGCCCGAACGGTTTTTTTGATTTTTGAACGGTATTGCGGCAACTGCAGTTGCCCGGGGTTGCTGAATGCGCGGCAAACAAAGATACTTTGCGGCTCATGATTGCTGCCGACACCTCAAGCCCGCGCCTTGGCGGCATTTTGCTGCGCAGTTCGACGACCGGGGCGCTGGCTGCGGACAGCCGGAACTTGCTGAAGCAACTGGAACTGCTTGAACTGCGGCACTGCGTCGAGGTGACGAAAGCATCTTCGTCGCGCCAGGGCGGCGTCGAAATCAGCTTTCACCTGCGCGCCGGGCTGGCCCAAAGCTGGGCACCCGGTTTCGACACCCTGGGTTTAACGGCACGACTGCAACTTGACACTGAACACCGCACGGCCGACCTGCAGCGGGAAATCATGCTGGCGATACTGCTGGGTCCGCTGGCATTCGAGTTTCCCAGCCATGCCGAACTCGTCAGCAGCGTTCGGATTCGCCGCAACATCGTACTGGCCGCGCGCAAGACGGCGCTTGCGTTTTACACCGCAGAGGCAGACCGGCCCGAAGACTGCTGGACCTATGACGACGAACGCGGTTTTACCGTACGGCCCGGCCATGCGCTGATTGCAGCCCTGCAAAAAGCCACCCAGCCCGAAGCGTCGGGCAAGCGCTACGCCTTTTCCTGCTACCGCGCCACCGAATACGTGATGCTGCTGGCAATTGCACAGGAGTTGGAATTGAGCAACCCGGCCCTCCTGGCGGCCCTGCAGCGGCAATGGGAGCGCCGGGCCATCATGTCCGAAGAGTTTCGGGCGGTGTTTCTGCGTGAACACGGCTCGCTGGAAGAGCCACTGCCGACTGGCTACTATGTTCCCGGAGACCGCGTCTGGTTTCGCAATTCGGACGCACATTCATGCAATGCCACCGGCTATGAAGGCTCATGGGTACTGTACCTGGGCGGCGGACTGTTCAGCAATTTCTGGACATCGGATCCACCCTACACCTTGCACAGCAAATGCCTGGAAATGTTCCAGTGGCGCCATACGGCTTACACCGACGAGGCGGGCAAGGTGCGGATTGACGAAAGTCTTGTCGAAAAGCGCCTCAAGGCCCTGGCGGCTGACCCGGCCCAGACCGCGCAGGTTTTGCAGCTCATGCTGCGCCTGCGCGCCCCCCAGGGCGTAGTCCAGTCGGGCGGCTGCCTGGACGCTTCGCGTGAATACCCGCGCCGGGTTTGCCCCGGTACCACCGACCTGATGCTGCCATCGAGTCAGGACTGCTCGGGTTTGAGACCTTAGCCTCGGTCGCTATTAAATTAATAGCTGCCTGCGCCCTCTCTTCAAGCGCATAAAGCACATTTCATCATCAAACTGGTGCAGGGAAAAATGCCACGGCGGCGCAAATTTTTCGAGCCTAGCGGGCCGCCGTTCCAGCCACACGCCAGATCACATTGCCCACATCGTCAGCCACCAGCAGTGCCCCGCGCTTGTCCATCGCAACGCCCACCGGGCGGCCATAAGCATTGCCTTCAGCATTCAAAAAGCCCGTCAGCACATCGACCGGCAGGCCGGCAGGCTGACCCTTCGAAAAAGGTACGAACACGACCTTATAGCCACTGAGCGGCTTGCGGTTCCAGGAGCCATGCTCGCCCACGAACACACCGCTCGCCAAAGACTGTGGCAATGCGTTGCCTTCGGAAAAAGTCATTCCCAAAGGCGCGACATGGGAGCCCAACGCGTAGTCGGGGGGAACGGCTTTGGCGACCAGTTCGGGCTGCTGCGGCTTGACGCGGACGTCAACGTTCTGGCCGTAATAGCTGTAGGGCCAGCCGTAAAACGCGCCATCCTTCACCGAAGTGAGGTAGTCAGGCACCAGGTCGCTGCCGATTTCGTCGCGTTCATTCACCACCGTCCAGAGCGCACCGCTTTCGGGTGCCCAGCCCATGCCGTTCGGGTTGCGCAGGCCTGATGCAAAAATCCGGTGCTTGCCGGTTTTCACATCCACTTCCCAGATGGCGGCGCGGCCGGCCTCGGCCTCAATGCCGTTTTCCGCCACATTGCTGTTGGAGCCAACGGTGACATACAGCTTGCTGCCATCCGGGCTCGCGATGACGTTTTTCGTCCAGTGGTGATTGATGGGGCCAGCGGGCAAGTCCACCACCTTGCTAGGTGCTGCGCTAATGCTGGTCTGCCCGGCCTGGTAGGGAAAACGGACCACCGCATCGGAGTTGGCAATGTACAAGTCGTTGCCCACCAGCGTCATGCCAAAGGGCGAGTTCAGGTTCTGCAAAAAAACCGTTCGGGTTTCGGCCTTGCCGTCACCATCGGCGTCGCGCAGCAGCGTGATGCGGTTGGCCGAGGGCACACCGGCACCGGCCCGGCTCATCACTTTTTTCATGACCCAGCCCTTGATGCCCTTGCCGTCCTCCGGCTTAGGCGGCGCATTGCTTTCAGCCACCAGCACGTCACCGTTAGGCAGGACATAAACCCAGCGTGGATGGTCCAGGCCGCTTGCCAGTGCAGTCACGGCCAACCCTGCCATGGCAACAGGCATCACGCCTTCAGGCCAGCCCTTGGCCGGCGCAATGTTGACCGTCGGAATCAAGCTGCTTTTGGGCTGGGGCAGGGTTGGCGTGGCGCCCATCCCAAGAGTGGGCACCAGCGTGGCAGTGTCCCCGCAAGCTGCCAGACCGCCCAGCAAGGCAAGGCATGAGGCAGCATTGCGCCACCGGCTGAAAAAGAAAGCGCGTAAATGCATGGCAAAGCTCCTCAAGCGGATTGCAGGCGCCACACCAATGCGGCACACACCTTGCGCTACTCTGCCTGCACCACGGGGCAGACGCTGTCAGCCAGCCCCGCAGAGCTTTGTCGGTCTTTCACCCTGCCGGCGTTTTGAATGCCTCAGCCCGGCAACAAAGGCAAATCGGCTTTTTTGAGGGTACGCAGGACAAAGCTGGACTTGCTGTGGCGTATGCCCTTGATCTTGTAGAGCCGCTCGCGCAGCAGGCGCTCGTAATCCTTGGTGTCGTGCACGGCAATGCGAAGCAAATAATCGTATTCGCCCGAGACCAGCCAGGCCTCGATCACCTCGGGAATGGCCGCCAGGGTTTCGCCGAATTTTTCCAGCGTGTTGTCGGAGTGGCTGTCGAGCGTGACTTGCACCATCACGGTGTCGCCCAGGCCCAGCGCCTGTGCATTGAGCCGTACCGTGTAGCCCTCAATAACGCCCGCCTCTTCCATTTTCTTGATGCGGCCCCAGCACGGCGACGGACTCAGGCCCACCGCCTGCCCGATATCTTGCAGGCTGGTGCGCGAGTCCGCCTGCAGAACTCGAAGAATTTTCCGGTCAAATAGATCCATAGACGTAATCTATCTCAAATTTATAATTTTTCAGATTATTTATCTGAAAATACTGAA
>JAYWDL010000313.1:0-4295 GCA_043779865.1 Polaromonas sp. | reverse complement strand
GGCGCGTTGAAGATGCCGCGTATTTGTCTGGCCACTGGCGTGCGTTGATCGAGTTTGCTGACATAGCCCTGCGCGTTGTGCTGCAGGTGAAACTGGCACCGCTGCCACGGCACTACCCAAGAAACATCGCCTTGCGGGCAGCTTTGAGGCCTGCATGGTCATCACTGGCGAGGAACTTGACCCCACGCAGGCCGCGCTGAATCAGGCTGTTCAGAAATGCCCGCCAATGCACTTCAGCTTCTGACAGGGCCACTGACACGCCCAGCACCCGCCGGTGACCACTGGCCGTGACGCCAACGGCGACCAGCACGGCGCAGTCCACTACCTGGCCTGCCTCGCGCACGCGTTCATAGCGCACATCCAGCAGCACGTAGGGGGTCTCGTCCAGGGGGCGGCGGCGCCAGGCATCAAGCCCGACGTCGAGTTTTTCTGCGCAGCGGCTGACTTGGGTGGAAGAGATGCTGACCTCGGGGCCGACCAGCTTTTGGAGCACCTCGATGACCTTGCGGGTGGAGACGCCTTGCACATACATTTCTGCCAATGCCAGGTTTACCGACTGCTCGCTTCGGCTGCCGCGCTCCAGTGCGCTGGGATAAAAACCACCAGTCCTCACCTGGGGCACCTCGAAGGTGATTTCTCCCAGGCGCGTGAGCATGGTCTTGGGCTTGTAGCCATTAACCTGATCCAGGCGCTGGGCGCTGCGCTCGTAGGGCATGGCCTGCAGGTGTTGGGCGCGCTCGATGCGCGAGGCTTCGTTGACCAGGATGCGCAGGGCTTCGCCCGCGCCATCCAGACCATTGGCAAGCAAGCAGGCGTAGGCCTCATGCAAAGGCTGGGAAACTTCGTCGAGATTGGCTCGTTGGGCCATGATAAATTCTTTCTGTGGTGACCATGGGGTGCCCAAACCAGAGGCGCCGCGAGAGCTGAAAAGCTGCGTTTCGCTTCGCTGCACTGCGCTTTTCAGCTCTCGCATGGCCTCAGGATAAATTACACAAAGAATGTTGCACTAACGAGCCTGCGGCAAGGTTAACTGGAATTTGACTGCTTCCGCACAACATTCGAAGCTGATCAGTAGCACTGCATCCGGACAGAAATCCGGGGTTCCAGCCCGCACCTTCAGGAAAGGCAAAAGAAAGGCCGCGCGGCCGGTATCGTCCCGTGCGATAAATCCCTGAATTTATTATTGCAAATCATGGAATGAAACTCCGTAATTGCAAGGATGTTTTCTCGCCACCTTCTTGCCCGGCTGACAGACGAACTTCAGCATTCACCAGCCGTTGCCCTGCTGGGGCCGCGCCAGTCCGGCCAAACCACACTCACGCTGGAGGCCAGCCAGATCCATCCCCAGCATTTACCTTGACCTTGAGTCCGAGCACGACCGCGCCAAGCTTGCGCAGCCAGAGCTGTATCTTGCCGATCACCTGGACAAGCTGGTCATTCTCGACGAGGTTCACCGTGCGCCCGGCCTTTTCCCCGTGCTGCGCGGGCTGATTGATCAGGCACGGCGCAGTGGCAAGCGGGCTGCCCAGTACCTGCTGCTGGGCTCTGCCTCGCTCGACTTGTTGCAGCAATCGGGCGAGACGCTGGCTGGCCGCATTGCCTGCCTTGAACTGGGGCCGCTCAACATTCTGGAAACCGGCCCGGACCGGGGGAATGCACTCTGGCTGCGCGGAGGTTCCCGGAGAGCTTTACCGCGCCCAACGACTCGCGTAGCCTGCGATGGCGGCAGAACTTCATCCGCGCCTACCTGGAGCGCGACATTCCCCAGTTCGGCCCGCGCATCGCCGCCGAAACGCTGCGCCGCTTCTGGACCATGCTGGCGCATCACCAAGGCGGCCTGCTCAATGTGGCCCAGCTTGCAGGCAATCTGGGCGTCGATGCAAAAACGGCGCAGCGCTATATCGATCTTTTGTGCGCGCTGCTACTGGTGCGCCGCCTGCCGCCCTGGCATGCCAATATCGGTAAACGCCTCGTCAAGTCAGCCAAGGTCTATGTCCGCGACAGCGGGCTGGTGCATGCCCTGCTGGACATTGAAAGCAGAGAAACGCTGTTGTCCCACCCGGTCGTTGGCGCCAGTTGGGAAGGTTTTGCGGTTGACAACCTGATGAGCTGTGCGCCAGCCAGTGTGCAAGGCTATTTCTACCGCACCAGCGGCGGCGCCGAAGTTGACTTGCTACTGGCCTGGCCGGGTGGCGAACTCTGGGCCATCGAGGTCAAGCGCTCCTTGAGCCCCAAGGTGGAACGCGGCTTTCATGCCGCCTGCGAAGATTTGTCGCCTGCGCGCAAACTGGTGGTTTATCCCGGTAGCGAATCGTTTCCGCTGGGCAATGATGTGCATGCAGTGCCGCTGCAGGCCTTGTGCCGGGAACTGGGCACGAAAGCGCTGTGATGAGCCGCCGCCAATTCTTCTAGGCATCAGATACGCACCAGGCGCAATAACCACGGGTGGAACTAGCTACTAAAACTGTAGCGCCGACAAGCCCGTTTTCCTTTATGCCTTCAGCATCCCGCCACCCCCACAATGCGCAGGGGTCTGCCCGTGGTTCGAGCTTGGCGCTGCAGGAACGAGTTTGGAACTTGGGAGACCTTATGCTCGGCTCTGGCGGCCTGGCGGGAAATTGACGCCGAACTGGCGGAGAACTTGGGGACGGTGATCTGCAAGTCGGATTTGACTCAGTGATTGCTACCAAATAAATAGCTGCTTGCGCACATATCTATTGGGCCAGCGGCCTGTTTTATGCCTAAGAATTGGTTCTCACCAGAGGAATCAGCCTTTGGCGGGCTGAAGCGGCCGATTTTTGCACATTTAATCACCTGTCAGACCAATAGATACGGGTATGAACAGCTATTAAAACTGTAGCGTTCGACTCGTCACAGAGGCACGCTGGGTGACGCTCGTGTCGTGGCATGATCGACCGGATAATTTGGTCAGAACAAGCCCAACACCTCAGACTAAAGACCGTCACCGCATGAACACCACCGATAAAACGTCATTGACCTTGCCTGAAGGCTATGCAGACTGGCTGGCGCAGCTCAAAGGTCAAATCGCCCAAGCCCGGCAGCGCGCATCGCTGGCCGTCAATGCCGAGTTGGTGCAGCTTTATGGACGCATCGGGCACGACATTTTGCAGCGGCAGCAAACGCAGGGCTGGGGCGCCAAGGTGATTGACCGGCTGGCGCGTGACCTGAAAGACGCTTTTCCGGACATGCGCGGTTGGTCGTCCAGCAACCTCAAGTACATGCGGTTTTTCGCCCAGCATTGTCCAGATGGGCAATTTGGTCAGCAGCCTGCTGACCAATTGCCTTGGTTCCACATCGTGACCTTGCTGACGCAGTTAGACAACGCCAGCGAGCGCAAATGGTATGCGTCGCAAACGGTGGCGCACGGCTGGTCGCGCACCACGCTGGCGCTGCACATCAAAAACCGCCGGCAACAGCGCCAGGGCGGGGCGGTGACCAATTTTGTGGCGCGCTTGCCAGCGCCCGATTCGGCGCTGGCGCACGAGGCGCTCAAAGACCCCTACCTGTTCGACTTTCTCGGTCTGGGCGACGACGCGCACGAGCGCGAGACAAGAGAACGGCCTGATTCGCCACATCACCCGTTTTCTGCTGGAACTGGGCGCTGGCTTCGCATTTGTAGGGCAGCAGTTTCGGCTGGAGGTGGCGGGCGACGAATTTTTTATCAACCTGCTTTTTATCACACACGCCTGAAGTGCTACGTGGTGGTCGAGCTAAAGGCCACTGCTTTCAAGCCCGAACACGCCGGCCAGCTTAACTTTTATCTCGCGGCCATTGACGCGCAAGTCAAGGCACCCGACGACAAACCCACCATCGGCCTGCTGCTGTGCAAGCAGCAAAACCGGCTGGTGGCTGAGTATGCGTTGTCCGGTATCGACAAACCCCTTGGCGTGGCCCAATACCAGTTGTTGCGCGATTTGCCAGAGGCCCTGGAGAAGAGCTTGCCAAGCATTGCGGAGATTGAGGCTGAGCTGGCCGAACTGCCTGACGCGGAGTTGTTGGGCGTTGTGGACGCTGTGGAAGCATCTAATCGACCGCCAGCCCAATAGATACGGGCGTGAGAAGCTATTGAATATGTGGCGTTTGAAGGGCTGCCGATGCAAGGTGGGCGCCCCCGACCGCGCAGGATATTGCAATACAAGACCTGACACCGGCCCTTCGTGACACCGGCCCTTCGCTGCTCAAACCAAGGTGCCGCCGACCTGCACCATCGCGCTTTGTAAATCAGCATCCAGCGTTGCCAGAGGCAGGCCTTCACGCAATGCCAATTCGAGATA
>JAYWDL010000312.1:0-11820 GCA_043779865.1 Polaromonas sp. | reverse complement strand
GCGGCCTGCAGCATGGCGGCAAAACGCGCTGCCACCGGAATGGCGGTGGGCACCACGCCCAACTGCAGACGGCCCTTGGGCTGCCCGGCGCTGCTGGCCAGCTCCTGCTGCAGCAACACATGTTCATGCAGCATGCGCCGGGCGGCGCTGAGCACGCGTTCGCCTTCGGGCGTCAGGCCGGCGTAGCTGCGGGCGCGCTTGACGATGGGTGTGCCAAACTCCTTTTCCAGCGCCCGCAAGGCATTGGACAGCGCTGGCTGCGTGATGTGGCAGGCCTGCGCCGCCCGCGCAAAATGCCGATGCTCGCTCAAGGCCACCAGGTAGCGCAGGGAGGTGAGCAGGTTCATCTGACGCAGGTCCGGCTCAGCTTAACCACGGTCACGACTTTGGCGTCAGGAGAGGAAGCACAAAGCGTCATGTGGGCCTGCCTGTCAGTTGAAAAACTTTGCGACACTTTGCAAGGTGCGGTAAACCCCCCAGGCCAGCGGAATGCCCACCGCGAGCCAGGCCAGCACAAGCACCACAGGACTAACCGCACCAGCACCGCCTGCGCTACGCTGCAACTCGGACGCCGCCGCCTTCTCGTGCGCCAGCCGCTTTTCTTCGGCCAGCTCTGCGTCCGTCATGAACCATTTGTCAGCCAGCGGACGCACCATCAGGTTGCAGATCAGGCCCACCGCCAGCATGCCACTGAGGATATACATGGTCTGGTTGTAGACTTGTTCACGCGGAATACCCAGACCCAGCTGATACTCGCGCATGTAGTTCACCACCACCGGGCCCAGCACGCCGGCAGTGGCCCAGGCCGTGAGCAGGCGGCCGTGGATGGCGCCCACCATTTGTGTGCCGAACAGGTCGGCCAGATAGGCAGGCACCGTGGCAAAGCCGCCGCCGTACATGCTCAGGATGATGCAGAACGCCGCCACAAACAGCACGATGTTGCCTGCAGCCGCACTGCCTGGAACGCCGAAATACAGCACGCCACCGAGTACAAAAAACACGACGTACGTCATTTTGCGGCCCAGCTTGTCGGACAGGCTGGCCCAGAAGAAGCGCCCACCGATGTTGAACAGGCTCAGCAGCGCCGTGAAACCAGCGGCTACTGCCGCAACGGCAGACAGCTCGGCTTTGTCCAGTTCACCGAATTTTTTGGCGACGCCAATCAGCGAGCCGCCAAACACCTCCTGCAGCATGGGCGATGCCATGCCGATCACGCCAATGCCGGCGCTCACGTTCATGCACAGCACCATCCAGAGCAACCAGAACTGCGGAATGCCCCAGACCTTTTTCACGTGCACATGGCGCTGCGTAATCATGCTGTTGTTACCCGCTGCGGGCGGCGTCCAGCCGGCAGGTTTCCAGCCAGTTTCGGGCACGCGGTAGCCCAGGGCTCCGGCCATCATGAAGACAAAGTAAATCAGAGCCATCGTCACAAAGGTCTGCATCACGCCGACATCGGTGGGCGTGGCGAAATGCCTCATCAAATCAGCCGCCAGCGGCGAGCCGATCATGGCGCCCCCGCCAAACCCCATGATGGCCATGCCTGTGGCCATGCCGCGACGGTCGGGGAACCACTTGATCAGGGTGGAGACCGGCGAGATATAGCCCAGGCCCAGCCCGATGCCGCCAATCACCCCGGAGCCGAGGATCATCAGCCAGAACTGGTGCAGGTAAACCCCCAGGGCGGAAATCAGCATGCCCCCACACCAGCAGGCGGCCGACACGACACCAGCCTTGCGTGGCCCCACATGCTCAAGCCAGCTGCCCCACAAAGCCGCAGAAACGCCCAGGATCAAAAAGAACATCGTGAACATCCAGCCCAGCGTGGAGATTTTCCAGTCGCAGGTGGTCGTGAACAGCTCGGTAAAAAAACCGGCTTCAGGGCCGCACTTGATCGCGTCCTTGATGCCCAGCGCTTTGGACAGCGGCAGCCAGAACACCGAAAAACCATAGGCCATGCCGATGCACAAATGAATTGCCAGGGCCGCAGGCGGCACCAGCCAGCGGTTAAAGTCCGGACCGGCGATGATCCGCTCCTTGTCCAGAAAGCCCCAGAGGGAAACTGCCATGGATTAGCTCCAGAATTTTTTAGCCCAGTAGCACCGGGAAGCCAGCGGGCTCATGCCGGACAGCCTGGCTTCCTGAAGGGGCGCTGCCGTGGCGGATCAGGTGTTCTTGCTGATAGTAATCGTCGGAAACTTGGCCGAAAAGTCCTTGGCCTTGGCCGCCACGGTAATCGCCACCTTGCGCGCCACGGCCTTGTAGATGGCCGCCACCTCGCCGTCGGGGTCAGCCACCACGGTGGGCTTGCCGCTGTCGGCCTGCAGGCGGATCTGCATGTCCAATGGCAGCGCGCCGAGGTAGTCCATGTTGTAGTCGGCGGCCATTTTCTTGCCGCCGCCTTCGCCAAAGATGTGCTCGGCATGGCCGCACTGGCTGCAGATATGCACCGCCATGTTCTCGACAATGCCCAGAATCGGCACGCCGACTTTCTCGAACATCTTGATACCTTTCTTGGCGTCGAGCAGCGCGATGTCCTGCGGCGTGGTGACGATGACGGCGCCGGTCATGGGAACGCGCTGGGAGAGCGTGAGCTGGATGTCGCCGGTACCGGGCGGCAGGTCGACGATCAGATAGTCCAAGTCTTTCCAGTTGGTCTGGCGCAGCAATTGCTCCAGCGCCTGGGTCGCCATCGGGCCGCGCCAGATCATGGCTTCGTCCTGCGCCACCAGAAAACCGATGGACATGACCTGCAGGCCGTAGTTTTCCATCGGCTCCATGTTCTTGCCGTCGATGCTTTCGGGCCGGCCTTCGATGCCCATCATCATCGGCACGCTGGGGCCGTAGATGTCGGCATCGAGCAGGCCGACAGCGGCGCCTTCGGCGGCGAGCGCCAGCGCCAGGTTGACGGCGGTGGTGCTCTTGCCGACGCCGCCCTTGCCCGAAGCCACGGCAATGATGTTCTTCACATTCGGCAGCAGCTGCACGCCGCGCTGCACGCTGTGGCTGGCAATCTTGACGGTCACGTTGACAGACACGTTGCCGACACCCGCCACGCCCTTGACGGCGGCAATCAGGCTTTTACGCAGGCCGGCGATCTGGCTTTTGGCGGGGTAGCCAAGTTCGACGTCAAACGACACGTCGGCGCCGCTAATCTGCAGGTTTTTCAGCGCCTTTGTGCTGACAAAATCCTTGCCGGTGTTGGGGTCGAGGACGCTTTGCAGCGCCGTCAAAATTGCCTGTTGTTCTATAGCCATCCGGGAAAATCTCCGTTGTAATCTTGGGTCAAATTGGGCAGCTGTCGTGCCGCAGGAAACGTAATCAGCGTGGAGTCTAACGCCGCGCCAGCGCCCGTGGCGTTTCGGGGAATTGGCGGCAGTCTCGGGCTTTGGGCTTGCCGGGTTTAATGATTCCAAATCCGGTTCCATGCCCGACCATATCAATTGATATAATTGGGGTAACTCACATACTGTTAAGGAGCCCCCATGCTACGCGAAGCAACCGCCATGAACGTCCGCCAGAATCTCGGTGAATTGCTGAGCGGCGTCCAATACCGCCACGACAGCGTCGTCATTACCAAAGCGGGCAAGCCGGTAGCCGCCCTGGTGGACATGGCCACGTTTGAGCGAATGCGCCGCAAGAACGATGGTGAATTTGAAAAGCTCTGGGTCAAGTTCGCCAAAGGCTTTGAAGACTTGAACGAAGCTGAAGTTGAAGAACTGGTCAACGCTGAAGTGAAGGCTGTGCGTTCTGAAATGCATGCCGAGCAGCATGCTGAACAACCCACCAAGCCTGCTACGTGAAGCTGATTCTTGATACCAATACCGTTCTGTCCGCACTCTTCAAGCCTCAAAGCAGGGCTTTAGCCATTATTCAAATGTGGCGGGAAGACGTTTTTGAATGGTTGAGTTGTGACCAGCAACTGGAAGAATTAACCCGCGTGCTGGCGCGGCCAAAAATCATTACCCGTATTGTGGGTGGGCCAATCACCGCGCAGGCCTTTGTTCAGCAAATGCACGCTGGGTGTACCTTCTACCCCTTGACACCGCCCTATGCACCTGTGTGCAGGGACCCCAAGGGCGATTACCTCATGGCGTTGCTGATACAAGCCCGGCCCATGCACCTCATAACGGGGGACAAAGACCTCCAGGCATTAAAAGAAAAATGGCCCGCGATCCTGACCGCTACTGAATTTTTAGACCGACTATGACCACAGAAAAAAGAAAACTCTTCGTGACCACCGCCCTGCCGTACGCCAACGGCAATTTCCACATCGGCCACATCATGGAATACATCCAGGCCGACATCTGGGTGCGATTCCAGCGCATGCAGGGCAACGCGGTGAACTTTGTCGGCGCAGACGATGCCCACGGCGCGCCCATCATGATTGCCGCCGAAAAAGCCGGCAAGACGCCGCAACAGTTCGTGGCCGACATTGCCGCCGGCCGCAAGCCCTACCTGGACGGCTTTCACATCAGCTTTGACAACTGGAGTTCCACCGACTCGCCGGAGAACCATGAATTGGCCAGACAGATTTACCGCGACCTGCGTGACAACCCGGAAGGCTCGCTGATTGAATCCAAAACCATCGAGCAGTTCTTTGACCCTGAAAAGAACATGTTCCTGCCTGACCGCTTCATCAAGGGCGAATGCCCAAAATGCCACGCGAAAGACCAGTACGGCGACAACTGCGAGGTCTGCGGCGCGGTCTATGCGCCGACGGACCTGATCAACCCGTACTCGGCCCTGTCGGGCGTGACGCCGGTGCTCAAAAGCTCGGAGCACTTCTTCTTCAAGCTCTCGGACCCGCGCTGCGTGGAATTTCTGGAAGGCTGGACGCAGGACGGCAAGCTGCAGCCCGAAGTCGCCAACAAGGTCAGGGAATGGTTTTCAGTCCGTGAGAATGCCGACGGCACGACCAGCGAAGGCCTGGGCGACTGGGACATCAGCCGCGACGCGCCTTACTTCGGCATCGAGATTCCCGATGCGCCGGGCAAGTATTTTTATGTCTGGCTGGACGCGCCGGTCGGCTACCTGGCTTCGCTTCAAGCCCTGCTGGACAAACGCGGCGAAAGCTACGACGCTTACATGGCCGACCCGGCGCTGGAGCAGTACCACTTCATCGGCAAGGACATCGTCACCTTCCACACGCTGTTCTGGCCGGCGATGTTGAAGTTCAGCGGGCGCAAGACGCCCGACAACATCTTCGTGCATGGTTTTTTGACGGTGAACAATGGCGAAAAAATGAGCAAAAGCCGGGGCACCGGCCTGGACCCGCTCAAGTACCTGAGCCTGGGAATGAACCCGGAATGGCTGCGCTACTACCTGGCGGCCAAGCTGAATGCGCGCAATGAAGATATTGATTTCAATGCCGACGACTTCATGGCGCGGGTGAACAGTGATCTGGTGGGCAAGTTCATCAACATCGCCAGCCGGGCAGCGGGCTTCATCAGCAAGCGCTTTGCCGGCCAGCTTGGCGACGTGTCGGCCGATGGCGCAGCGCTGCTCGCCAGCCTGCGCGCCCATAAAGACATCATCGAGCAGCTTTATGAAAGCCGCGAATACGCCAAGGCCCAGCGCGAAGTCATGCTGCTCGCCGACCACATCAACGCGTACGTGGACAAGAACAAACCGTGGGAGCTGGCCAAAAAAGAAGGCATGGAGGCGCGCCTGCATGACGTCTGCACGGTGTGCATCGAGGCCTTCCGCTTGCTGACCCTCTACCTCAAACCGGTGCTGCCCGCGCTGGCCGCGCAGGTCGAAGCCTTCCTGAAAACCGGCCCGCTGACCTTTGCCGATGCCGCCAGCAGCTTGGGTAGCTTGGGTAGTGGCCACGTCATCGGTGACTACAAGCATCTCATGCAGCGCGTCGATATCAAGCAGCTTGAAGCACTGTTTGAGCCACCAGCGCAGGAAGCGCCTGCGCAAGCAGCTATCGAATCAATAGCACCCGGCGGCGAGGACATTGCTCCCCCCATCACCATCGACGACTTCGCCAAGGTCGATCTGCGCATCGCCAAAATCGTCAACTGCGAAGCGGTGGAAGGCTCGACCAAGCTGCTGCGCCTGACGCTGGACGCGGGAGAAGGCAAACTGCGCAATGTCTTCAGCGGCATTGCTTCGAGCTATCAGCCCGAAAACCTGATTGGCAAGCACACCGTGCTGGTCGCCAACCTGGCGCCGCGCAAGATGAAGTTTGGCATCAGCGAAGGCATGGTGCTGGCCGCCAGCCATGCCGACGAAAAGGCCCAGCCCGGCATTTATGTGCTGGAGCCGCTGCCTGGCGCGATGCCGGGCATGCGGATTCACTAAAAAAAGGCCTTGTCCATGAAACGTTTGCCGTACATCCGTTCCCGCTTGAGCGCCCTGCTGCTCATCGCCCTGTCGTCACTGCTTGTGCCGGGCTGCGCCGTGGTGACTGCCGTCGATACCGTGGCCTCGGTGGCGGTTGGCACCGTCGGGCTGGCGGCCAGCGCGGTGATTGGGACGGCGCGCATCGCAGGCTCGGCCATCGGGGCCACTGCTGATGCGGTGTTGCCCGGCCCGAGCAAGTAAGACCCGCGGCGATCCATCGTCGATAAGGCGCAGCCATGGATTGCCGCGCTGCGCTCGCTATGACGCGGAGGCTGCGGCTGTCACGAAATCTGGAAAGCTCAATAATCCGACGCAGGCTCAAGCGCACAATTGATGCTCATGCATCTACCCTCTTACCTCGCGCGGTTTCGCCCCCGAATGCTGTCGGCCATGACCGGCTACACGCGCGAACGGTTTTTCAAGGATGCAGGCTCCGGACTGACCGTTGGCATCGTCGCCCTGCCGCTGGCCATGGCGTTTGCGATTGCCTCCGGGCTCAAGCCCGAAGCCGGCATCTGGACCGCCATCATTGCCGGCGCGCTGATTGCCGCGCTGGGCGGATCGGCGGTGCAGATTGGCGGGCCGGCGGGCGCATTCATCGTCATCGTGTACGGAATTGTCGAGCGCTATGGCCTGGCCAATCTGCTGATTTCCACCGCCTGCGCTGGCGTGCTGCTGTTTTTACTGGGGTTTTTCAAGCTCGGCACGCTGGTGCGCTATGTGCCGGTCAGCATTGTGGTGGGCTTTACCAACGGGATTGCGGTGCTGATCGCGCTGTCGCAAATCAAGGACCTGTTCGGGCTGAACATTCCCAAAATGCCGGCCGATTTTTTCTCGCAGCTGCGAGCCATCGGCGGGCACATCGACACGCTCAACCTGTATGCGCTGGGCCTTGGGCTGGCCTGCCTGCTCGGCCTGCTGGTCTGGCCCCGGCTGTTTGACACGCAAACGCGCTATGCCCATGCCTTCACCAACCGGCTGATCCGGCTGATTCAGGCGGGCGAAGGCCTGCAGCTCAAGCGGGCCACCCGCATCGCCTCCCATATGCCGGGGCCGATTGTGGCGCTGCTCACGCTGACGGCGCTTGCCTATGTGCTGCACTTGCCGATTGAAACCATAGGCACGCGATTCGGCGGCATTCCCCGCAGCTTGCCCAGCTTTGCGCTGCCTGATTTTTCGTGGGCAACGGTTCGCCTGCTGGTGGCGCCGACCATCACGATTGCGCTGCTGGGTGCGGTCGAGTCGCTGCTCTGCGCCCGCGTGGCCGACCAGATTTCAGGTTTGCCGCGCCACGACCCGAACCAGGAACTGATGGCGCAGGGCGTGGCCAATTTTGTCGTGCCGTTTTTTGGCGGCATGCCGGCCACCGGAACAATTGCCCGCACCGTCACCAACGTTCGGGCCGGCGCCACTTCGCCCGTGTCGGGGCTGGTGCATTCGTTCACGCTGATCGTGGTGGTGCTGGCGGCAGCGCCGCTCGCGGTGCATGTGCCGCTGGCGGTGCTGGCCGGCATTTTGCTGTACGTCGCCTGGAACATGGGCGAGTGGCGCGAATTTGCCGAGTTGCGGCGCGCCAGCAACCACTACCGGCTGATCATGCTCGGAACGTTTTTCCTGACGGTGATTTTTGACCTGACGGTGGCGCTGCAAGTCGGCCTGATGCTGGCCTGCGTGCTGTTTGTGCGGCGCATGAGCTCGCTTTTTCAGGTGGTGGAGGTTTCGCACAGCGCGGATGAGGCCAGCTTTCGGCTCTACGGTTCTCTGTTTTTTGGCGCGGTGGCCAAGATCGACCCGATCCTGAACGTCGTCGAAAGCGCGCCGCAGGGCCTGGTGATCCGGCTTGATGTGCAGTCGCTGCAGTCGCTGGACACCTCGGGTCTGGATGTGCTGGAGCAGTTGCACAAGTCCATTGCGATGCGCGGCGGCCGACTGGTGCTGGCCGGACTCAATGCCCAGCCCAAGGCGGTGATGGAACGATCGGGGTTTCTGGCGAAGGTCGAATCGCTATGACTTTCATAGCATAAAACCTCCGTCAATCATGCGCGAATACCTGTTTTTTCCTGCAAATGTTGGGTTGAAGCCTAGCGGCCGCCGGAGGGGTTGATGCTTTCCTCATCCACCGACGCCGTGCCAACTACCCTGAAGTCCGCGTCAAACACCGCGGTAAAAATTTTCGGCGTGGACGGCGGGCTCAGGTAACGCCAGTCGTAATGCGTTTCCCGCTTGAGCGCATAAGGCGTGACTTTCATCGGCTTTCCCAGCATTTTTCGCACCTGCTCCATCGGCATGCCAGGCAGCACTTTGGCAAAGTTCTGCGGGCTCAAGACCTGCCTGAGCGCGGTCATCCTGCCATCCGGCCCGATGGTGATCATGTAATTGACCTGGCCTGCCGGCTGGCGGTTGTATTCCAGCGTGCGGGCGCCGGATTCTGCCGCCGCGCCCGGCATTGGAATGGAAGCCATGTCCCGCGCATCCCAGATTTTTTCGGGCTCGCCAAAACGTGCCCGCACATCGGCTTCGGTGGAAACGCCCTCTTCCAGTTCGGTAATGCGTTGCTGGTCGCACCCCGCGAGCCCCAGGATCAATGACAGCAAACCCATACGCAGCACCGTCCTTTTTGAAGCGATTGGCACAACAGCCGATGAAATACCCGTTTGGGCGGGCACAGGCAGACGTAATAATGAGCGCAAGGCAGACCCCCGGTAAAATCACCCCACTATACGTTTTAGGCAGTCCAGATCCATGTCCATTTTTCGCCGCCCCGACTACACCTCTGAAATTACCTCGTTTATCGAAGAACTCAAGGCGAAGAAGCCCACGCTGGAAGCCGAGCAGCGCGAAGGCCGTGCCCTGTTGTGGGACAAAAAACTGAACCTCGCTGACGAGGTGGAGTACGGCGAGGCAAATGTGCCACAGCAGCCCTATGTCTATGGCACGAGCAGCCACCCGAACGGCAATTAAACGCCAAAAAATCCTGCACCCGGCCTGGAGTGGTCGCGAGCAGCTCTGTTTTTTATAGCAGCGCCTTGAATGAACCGAGCGAATCCGCTGCTGCCTTGATGCCCCCAACTTCTTTTCCTTCGCAGCAACTGCCCTCCACCGCCGGGCAAGCACTGCCTGCAGCGCTGAGCGTGGACCTGCCGGTGTCAATCGACCCGGTCGCGCTGGCCCGGCTCTATGGCGAGCCGATGTTCGCCATGCCCAAGGACCTGTACATCCCGCCCGATGCGCTGAAAGTGTTTCTGGAAGCGTTCGAGGGTCCGCTGGACTTGCTGCTCTACCTGATCCGCAGGCAAAATTTCAACATTCTCGACATTCCGATGGCCGCCGTCACCCGGCAGTACCTGGTGTATGTCGATGAGATTCGCGCTACCAACCTGGAGCTGGCGGCCGAGTATTTGCTGATGGCCGCGATGCTGATCGAGATCAAGTCGCGCATGCTGCTGCCGCCCAAAAAAACCGCCTCAGATCAGGAAGCCGAAGACCCGCGCGCCGAGCTGGTGCGCCGGCTGCTGGAATACGAGCAGATCAAGCTGGCCGCCCACCAGCTCAACACCCTGCCGCAACTGGGCCGCGATTTTCTGGCTGCGCGGGTGCATGTGGAGCAGGCGCTGCAGCCGCGCTTGCCCGATGTGACGCTGATCGAGCTGCAAGACGCCTGGCAGGGCATCGCCAGGCGCGCAAAACTGGTCCAGCGCCACGTCATCCGCCGCGAAGAACTCTCGGTGCGCGAGCACATGAGCATCGTGCTGCGCAAGCTGCAAGGCCGCAAGTTTCTTGAATTCGAGGAGCTGTTTGACGCCTCGCGCGGCATGCCGGTGCTGGTCGTCACCTTTATTGCGCTGCTCGAACTGGCCAAGGAATGCCTGCTGGAAATCAGCCAGGCCGAGTCGTTTGCGCCGATTTATGTGCGGCTGGCGTACACACCCGCCTGATTTTCGTCTTCATAACCTCTTTGCCGACGACCATGAACCACGATTTTGATGTTTTGATTGTTGGCAGCGGCCTGGCCGGCCTGTCCGCCGCGCTGCACCTGGCCCCCTCGCACCGCGTGGCCGTCATCACCAAGCGGCACTTAAGCGACGGCGCCAGCGCCTGGGCGCAGGGCGGCATTGCCGCCGTGCTGGCCGAGGGCGACAGCTTTGACGCTCATGTCAACGACACGCTGGTGGCCGGCGCCGGCCTGTGCGACCTGGCCGCCACGCGCTTCGTGGTGGAAAACGCCCCCGGCGCCATTGCCTGGCTGCGCGGCCTGGGCGTGCCGTTTTCGCTGGAGGATGGGCAGTTGCACCTGACGCGCGAAGGCGGCCACGGCGCGCGCCGCATTGCCCACGTAACCGACGCCACCGGCGCCGCCGTGCAGCGCACGCTGATTGACGTGGTGCGCGCTACGCCCGGCATCACGCTGTTTGAGCACCACACGCTGGTGGACTTGATTACCGCGCGCAAGCTGGGTCTTCCCAAGCAGCACGGCCAGCGTTGCCTGGGCCTGTATGCGCTGGACGAGGCCACCGACCAAGTCATCACCTTTCGCGCGCCGCAGACCATCCTGGCCACGGGCGGCGCGGGCAAGGTGTACCTGTACACCACCAACCCCGACACCGCCACCGGCGACGGCATTGCCGCCGCCTGGCGCGCCGGTTGCCGCGTGTCCAACCTCGAATTCATCCAGTTCCACCCGACCTGCCTGTACCACCCGCACGCCAAGTCCTTTTTGATCAGCGAAGCCGTTCGCGGCGAAGGCGGCCTGTTGAAGCTACCCGACGGCACCCGCTTCATGCCCGGGCACGATGCGCGCGCCGAGCTGGCGCCGCGCGACGTGGTGGCCCGCGCCATCGACTACGAGATGAAGAAGCGCGGCCTGGACTGCGTCAACCTCGACATCTCGCACCAGAGCCCGGCGTTTTTGCACGAGCATTTTCCCAACATCCTGGCCCGCTGCGCCGAGCTGGGCATAGACATCACCAGGGAACCCATCCCCGTGGTGCCCGCCGCGCACTATACCTGCGGCGGTGTGCTGACGGATCTGGCGGGCCGCACCGACCTGCCCGGCCTGTTTGCCATTGGCGAGACCGCCTGCACCGGCCTGCATGGCGCCAACCGGCTGGCCAGCAATTCGCTGCTCGAATGCATGGTGTTTGCGCGGGCTGCGGCCCAGGCGATTGTGGAAGCGCCCGCCCTGCCCGTGCCCGAACTGCCGCAATGGGACGACAGCCGCGTCACCGATGCCGACGAGTGTGTGGTCATCTCGCACAACTGGGACGAGCTGCGCCGTTTCATGTGGGACTACGTAGGTATCGTTCGCACCAACAAGCGCCTGGAGCGCGCCGCGCACCGCATCACGCTGCTGCAGGCCGAAATCAACGAGTTCTATTCCCATTTTCACGTCACGCGCGACTTGCTGGAACTGCGCAATCTGGTGCAGGTGGCCGACCTGATCGTGCGCTCGGCCCAGTTGCGCCGCGA
>JAYWDL010000311.1:0-4301 GCA_043779865.1 Polaromonas sp. | reverse complement strand
TCGGCAAACCCCGCCTGGTCACCTGGCTTCAGGTTGCTGCGCTGGCCATCAAGATTCCCCTGTCGATCTGGCTGGTGGCCGGCGGGGGTGGCGTCGATGCCATGGGCGCGGTCGGCTGCGCCTGGGCCACGCTGGTCGTTAACTATGTGCTGCTGATGCTGGCTGTGGTGATGCTGCGAACGCAAAAAATTTACCTGCCCTACCGGGTCTGGCGCCCCATGGAGCGGCCCGACTGGCAGCAACTGGGATTTTTCCTCCGGCTCGGCGTTCCAGGCGGACTGGCTTATCTGGTCGAAGTCACTTCTTTTACCCTGATGGCACTGTTTATTTCCAGACTCGGCACCGTTGCTTCGGCCAGTCACCAAATCGCTGCCAGCGTGGCGACAGTGCTGTACATGATGCCGCTGTCGATGTCCATTGCCTGCAGTGCCCGGGTCTCCTTTTGGCTTGGAGCGGGCCGGCCGGACCATGCCAAACGCGTGGTTTTAATAGGAATCAAGCTTACAGCCCTTTCTGCTATTGCACTAGGCGCTATTATTTATGTAGCACGATATTTTCTGGCTGGCTGGTATTCGAACAATCCCGAGATTGTCGCCCTGGCCTCGACACTGCTGGTGTGGGTGGCGTTTTACCATGTGGCCGATGCCATTCAGGCACTGTGTGCGTTTTTACTGCGCTGCTACCGCATCACGATGGCGCCGCTCGCGCTGTACGGCATGCTGCTTTGGGGTCTGGGCCTGTTTGGGGGCTACCAGCTGGCCTATGTGGGCATCCCCGGACGGGCAGCCATGCAGTCAGCCCACAGTTTCTGGGCCGCCGGCACGGTGGCCGTCGGCCTGGTGGCGAGCAGTCTGCTGGGCTTGCTGTGGTATGCCGTACGGCGCAGCCAGAGGACTCGGCCCAGCCAGGTTCGAAGCACCTGAAAGTGGGCGAACCCGGGCAGCCGGAAAAATAATGGAAAAGCACGAACCCTGTCCCACCTGGCTTGCAATGCGCAGTTCTGCCCCGTGGCGCTGGGCAACATGCTTGACGATGGCCAGACCCAGGCCGGTACCGCCAGTCTCGCGCGAACGGCTGCGGTCAACCCGGTAAAAGCGTTCGGTCAAGCGGGGCAGGTGCTCAGGCGCAATGCCCGGCCCCGAGTCCTTGACACGGAATTCTCCACGCCCGTCCGCCAGCAGTTTCCAGGTGACACGAATCAGACCGTTTTCAGGCGTGTAACGCACTGCATTGGTCACCAGATTGGACAAGGCACTGCCGATCTCGCGATGAATACCGGCAATTTCGCAGTCAAGACCTGGCTCAAACACCAGCTGATGGCCTTGCGGCGCAATGACGACCGAAAGTGCCTGGGCTTCCTGTTCGCACTGGGCAAACAGGGGCTTGGTAGCGATCCACTCACCGGCGCCGGGCAGCGGACTGCCTTCGAGCCGCGACAGAGTCAGCAAGTCTTCGACCAGGGTCTGCATGCGCTGCGACTGCTGCGCCATCAGGGCCAGGTAACGGTCGCGTTCAGGCTTCTTCAAGGGCAGGGTTTGCAGGGTTTCGATGAAGCCCGACACCACGGTCAGCGGCGTGCGGATTTCATGCGATACATTGGCCACAAAATCCCGTCGCATGGCTTCGGCCTGTTCGACGGCGGTGATGTCGCGCGACAACAGCAGCTTGCGGTCGTTACCGTAGCCATGCACATGAACCGACAATTTCACGGGTCTGGCCGGCGTGCTGAAGTTGCCGGGAATCACCACCTCGCGCGAAAAATTACCCTTGCTCATATACGCATTGAAGACTGGGTCGCGCACCAGATTGGCAATGTGCTGCTGCATGTCGCGCTGGGCGTCAAAGCCGAAATGCTGCGCTGCCGTCTGGTTGCACCACTCGATGCGGCCCTGGGCATCAAGCAGCACCACGCCATTGGGTGAAGCCTGCAGGGCGGCCAGAAATTCGTCAAGTCGCGCCTGGCTTTCCTTGTATTGCTGGTCGCGGTTTTTCAGCAGGCGCCGGATGCGGTCAGCAATATCGCCCCATACACCGGGCAGCCGGGGTTGCGCACCGCTCATGAGGACCGGCGTCTCGTTGCTTTGTTCGGAGCGCAGCCACTTGAGCAGCCGCCGCGCGAAGAAACTGTCCAGGAACTGCCACACTGCAGCGCCCAGCAGCAAGCCCCAACTGATGCCCTCTTTCGATGCAACCCATCCCCCCAGTGCGCCGCCAGCGACGGTGCATGAGGCAAAAATAACCCAGCGTCTTATCATGTTCCCGATGGTGATCGCGGACTGGGAGCGGCTACCGTTGTGAGCCGATAGCCCGCACCGCGAACCGTTTCCACCATGGCTCCCGCAGCGCCCAATGCTTCCCGCAGACGCTTGACGTGAACATCCACCGTACGCTCTTCAATGAACACATGGTCGCCCCAGACCTTGTCGAGCAAGGCGCTGCGGCTATGAACGCGCTCGGCATGTTTCATCAGATAGTGCAGCAGCTTGAACTCGGTTGGGCCGAGTTTGAGTTCCTGGCCCTGGAACGATATGCGGTGCGTTCCCGCATCAAGCACCAGCCCGCCCAAGGTGACGCTGTCATTCACTGCCTCGGGCGCGCGCCGGCGCAGCACGGCACGAATGCGGGCCAGCAGCTCCTGGGTGGAAAAAGGCTTGGTGATGTAATCGTCGGCGCCCGCATCCAGCCCGGCTATCTTGTCGGGCTCATCACCGCGCGCCGTCAGCATGAGAATCGGAATGCTTTTGGTGCGTGCCTGCTTGCGCCAGTGCCGTGCCAGCGTCAAGCCGCTCTGCCCGGGCAGCATCCAGTCCAGCAAAATAACATCGGGCAGCACGGCGTCGAGCTCACGCTGCGCCGTCACGCTGTCATACGCCACCGCCGGGCTGAAACCGCCGTGCCGCAAGTTCACTGCAATCAGCTCGGCAATGGCGGGTTCATCCTCAACAATCAATACACGCGGCAGATGTTTCATGATTTCATGACTTGACGGCAGACTCGATCTGTTCTATTGGGCTGTGCCTGACGTCAGCCCCTTTGACGATGTAGATGATGAACTCGGCAATGTTCTTGGCATGGTCGCCTATGCGCTCGATCGCCTTGGCTACAAACAGCAGGTCCAGGCTGGGCGAGATGGTGCGCGGGTCTTCCATCATGTAGGTAATCAGCTTGCGTACAAAGCCGTCAAACTCCTCGTCAATCTGATCGTCTTCCTTGAGGATGGAAACAGCCGCAGCAGTGTCAAGCCGGGCAAAGGCATCGAGCGCCTTGCGCAGCAAGCCTGACGCAAGTTCTGCCGCTACGCGCAGGTCGGACGATGGCAGCGTACGCGCCGCGCCGCTTTGAATGATCGACTTGACCATGCGCGCAATTTTCTCGGCTTCATCACCCGCCCGCTCCAGATTGGCCGTAGTTTTTGAAATGGCAATCAGCAGGCGTAAATCGCGCGCCGTGGGCTGGCGGCGCGCAATGATGGATGACAGCTCGCGGTCAATGTCGAGCTCCATGCTATTGACACGTTTCTCGGTATCAATAACCTGGTTGGCGCTTTCGGCACTTAATTGCGACAGCGCATAAATTGCCAGCCGGAGCTGGGATTCCACCAGACCGCCGAGCTCCATCACACGGGACGAAACCGTGTTGAGTTCACTGTCGAACTGGGTCGATAGATGTTTGTCAGCCATTTTTTTTCTCCGCCTGATCAGCCAAAACGGCCGGTAATATAGTCTTCAGTCTCTTTGCGTTTGGGTTTGAAGAACAGATCTTCGGTAGCGCCAAACTCCACCAGATCGCCCAGATACATATAGGCCGTGTAGTCGCTGCAGCGGGCTGCCTGCTGCATGTTGTGCGTCACAATAACGACGGTGTAATCGTTTTTCAGCTCGGCAATCAACTCCTCGATCTTGGCGGTGGAAATCGGGTCCAGCGCCGAGCAGGGCTCGTCAAGCAACAGAACTTCAGGCTTGATGGCAATGCCCCGGGCAATGCAAAGCCGCTGCTGCTGGCCGCCGGACAGGCTGGAGCCGCTCTGGTTGAGCTTGTCCTTGACCTCGGTCCAGAGGGCAGCCTTGCGCAAGGCCCATTCGACCCGCTCATCCATGTCTGCGGAATTGAGGCTTTCGAACAACTTCACCCCAAACGCGATATTGTCATAAATCGACATAGGAAACGGCGTCGGCTTCTGGAACACCATGCCCACCTTGGCACGAATCAGGGCGACATCTTCTTTGGATGTAAGCAGGTTCGAGCCGTCAAACATCACCTCGCCTTCAGCCCGCTGCTCGGGATAAAGCTCGTACATCCGG
>JAYWDL010000310.1:0-11829 GCA_043779865.1 Polaromonas sp. | reverse complement strand
CCTTCATGTCGTAAGGCTTGTTCGGATTCTCGGGCACCAGCGTGTTCAGACTGCGGTCCATGCGATTGGCCGGGTCGGCGCTGGGCCGCACCGGCGCTTTTTCGCGGTTGTTCAGCGGCAGATAGTTGTACAGCCTGCGCAGCATCAGCAGGGCTTCCACATCGTTTTCAAAGGCAAGATCAGCCACGCCACTGCGCGTTGTGTGGCTGATGGCACCGCCCAATTCTTCGGCCGTCACTTCCTCGTGCGTGACGGTCTTGACCACTTCGGGGCCGGTTACGAACATGTAGGAGCTGTCCTTGACCATGAAAATAAAGTCGGTCATGGCGGGCGAATACACCGCGCCGCCTGCGCTCGGCCCCATGATCATGCTGATTTGCGGAATCACGCCGCTGGCCATCACATTGCGCTGGAACACGTCGGCATAGCCGCCGAGCGAAGCCACACCCTCCTGGATGCGCGCGCCGCCCGAGTCGTTCAGCCCAATCACCGGCGCGCCGACCTTCATCGCCTGGTCCATCACCTTGCAGATTTTCTCGGCATGGGCTTCGCTCAACGCGCCGCCGAACACGGTGAAGTCCTGGCTAAACACGAAGACCAAACGGCCATTGATCATGCCGTAGCCGGTAACCACGCCGTCGCCGGGAATCTTGTTGTCTTGCATGCCAAAGTCGTGGCAGCGGTGCTCGACAAACATGTCCCATTCCTCGAACGTGCCTTCGTCAAGCAGCACCTCCAGACGCTCGCGCGCCGTCAGCTTGCCTTTGCCATGTTGCGCAGCAATACGTTTTTGGCCACCGCCCAAGCGCGCCGCAGCACGCTTTTTTTCGAGTTGTAAAAGAATTTCCTGCATGGTTCGCTTTCTTTCCGTTCTTTTGAATGCTATTTATTTGATAGCTGTTTGCGCAAGCTGTGATTGCGCGGCAAGCAGATTTCGTGCTGCTGTTGAAGCGGGGAGCCGGCCGCTCTCTACCTGGGCCACCAAAGTCGGCAGCAAGGCGCTGACCGCTGGATCGTGCCGGAACGCCAGCTTCAGGCCTGCGTCAATGCGTTCCCACATCCACGCAAGTGCCTGATGCTGGCGCCGTGCGGCCAGCTTGCCGTTGGCGGTCTGCAGGGTTTTGTACTGCATCACCGCTGCCCAGAAAGCATCGACGCCCTTGTTGTGCAGCGCGCTGAGCTGCAGCACCTGCGGGTGCCACTGTTCATTAAAGCTGGCGGCCTGGGCATGGCTCATGGCATTGTTGACAAGGCCAAACAGGCGCATGGCCGACTTGATTTGCGCTTCGGCGCGCATGGCGGCATTGGCGTCAATATCGGCCTTGTTGATGACGACCAGATCGGCCAGCTCCATCACGCCTTTTTTGATCGCCTGCAAATCGTCGCCGGCGTTGGGCAATTGCATCACCACAAAAATGTCGGTCATATTGGCCACTGCGGTTTCGCTCTGGCCCACGCCAACGGTTTCAACGATCACCACGTCATAGCCCGCCGCTTCACACACCAGCATGGCTTCGCGCGTTTTTTCGGCGACGCCGCCCAGCGTGCCACTGGACGGACTGGGTCGAATGTAGGCGCGCTCGTGTACCGAGAGTTTTTCCATTCGCGTCTTGTCGCCCAGAATGGAGCCCCCTGAGACGGTGGACGACGGGTCAATCGTCAGCACCGCCACACGATAGCCCTGGGCGATGAGGTACAGGCCGAGCACTTCAATAAACGTCGATTTACCCACGCCGGGCACACCGCTGATGCCCAGGCGAAACGCCTTGCCCGTGTACGGCAGCAAGGCAGTCAGCAACTCGTCGGCCTGCACGCGGTGATCGGCCCGGGTGGATTCGAGCAGCGTGATGGCTTTGGCGATGGCGCGGCGCTGCACGGCTGCATCGCCCCGCAGCACGGCGTCCATCAGTGGGCTCTGAGTCACGTCAAGGCAGCCCTGATCTGCTCCAGCACATCCTTGGCACTGGCCGGAATCGGAGTACCGGGCCCGTAAATGCCCTTGACGCCTGCTTCATACAGCATCTCGTAGTCTTGCCGGGGAATCACGCCGCCGACGAAGACGATGATGTCATTGGCGCCCTGCTTTTTCAGCTCGGCAATGATGGCGGGCACCAGCGTCTTGTGACCGGCGGCCAGCGTGGACACGCCCACCGCATGCACGTCGTTTTCAATCGCCTGGCGGGCGCACTCTTCGGGTGTCTGAAACAGCGGGCCTATATCCACGTCAAAGCCGAGATCGGCAAACGCGGTGGCGACCACTTTGGCGCCGCGGTCGTGGCCGTCCTGGCCCAGTTTTGAAATCATCACGCGTGGGCGGCGGCCTTCGGTTTCGGCAAAGGCGTTGATTTCACTCTTGAGGGTTTCCCAGCCTTCGGCCGAGTCATAGGCAGCGGCATACACGCCGGACACCTTTTGCGTATCGGCGCGGTGGCGTCCGTATACTTTTTCAAGCGCATCGCTGATCTCGCCGACCGTGGCGCGCAGGCGTACCGCCTGAATCGACAACTCCAGCAGGTTGCCGGAATTGTCTTGCGCTGCAGAAGTGATAGCAGCCAACGCCCGTTCCACCTGCGCTGTATCGCGTTTTGACCTGATTTCTTTGAGGCGTTCAATCTGCCCGTCGCGCACCGCCACGTTGTCAATGTCGCGCGATTCGATGGCGTCTTCGGTCTTGAGCCGGTATTTGTTGACGCCCACAATCACGTCTTTGCCGCTGTCGATACGCGCCTGCTTCTGGGCCGCGGCGGCCTCGATCTTGAGTTTGGCCCAGCCGCTGTCAACAGCCTTGGTCATGCCGCCCATGGCTTCGACTTCTTCAATGATGGTCCACGCCGCGTCGGCCATGTCCTGGGTGAGCTTTTCCATCATGTAGCTGCCAGCCCAGGGGTCGATCACATTCGTGATGTGGGTTTCTTCCTGGATGATGAGCTGGGTGTTGCGGGCGATGCGGGCGCTGAATTCAGTGGGCAGCGCGATCGCCTCGTCAAAGCTGTTGGTGTGCAGGCTTTGAGTGCCGCCAAACACGGCTGCCATGGCTTCGATGGTGGTGCGCACCACATTGTTGTACGGGTCCTGTTCGGTCAGGCTCCAGCCGCTGGTCTGGCAGTGCGTGCGCAGCATCAGGCTCTTCGGGTTTTTCGCGTCGAAGCCCTTCATGATGCGGCACCACAGCAGGCGCGCGGCGCGCATCTTGGCGACTTCGAGGTAGAAGTTCATGCCAATCGCCCAGAAAAAGCTCAGGCGACCGGCAAATCCGTCCACATCCAGGCCCTTGCCCAGCGCGGTTTTGACGTATTCCTTGCCATCGGCCAGGGTAAAGGCCAGTTCGAGCGCCTGGTTGGCGCCGGCTTCCTGCATGTGGTAACCCGAGATTGAAATCGAGTTGAATTTCGGCATGTTTTTTGCCGTGTATTCAATGATGTCGCCAATGATGCGCATGCTGGGCGCTGGTGGGTAGATGTAGGTGTTGCGAACCATGAACTCTTTAAGCACATCGTTCTGGATGGTGCCGCTCAGTTGGTCCTGGCTCACGCCCTGCTCTTCAGCCGCCACCACATAACCTGCCAGCACCGGCAGCACCGCGCCGTTCATGGTCATGGACACGCTGACTTTGTCCAGCGGAATCTGGTCGAAGAGGATTTTCATGTCCTCGACACTGTCGATAGCCACGCCGGCCTTGCCGACGTCACCCGTCACGCGCGGATGGTCGCTGTCGTAGCCGCGGTGCGTGGCCAGGTCAAAAGCCACCGACACGCCCTGCCCGCCTGCGGCAAGCGCCTTGCGGTAAAACGCGTTGGATTCTTCAGCGGTCGAAAACCCGGCATATTGGCGAATCGTCCAGGGGCGCACCGCATACATCGTCGCCTGCGGGCCGCGAATGAACGGTTCAAACCCCGGCAGCGTGTTGGTGTATGGCAGGTCCTTGATGTCCTCGGCGGTGTACAGCGGCTTGACGCTGATGCCGTCGGGTGTTTGCCAGTTCAAGGCATCGACATCGCCGCCAGGCGCTGATTTGGCGGCAGATTTACCCCATGCGTCCAGGCTGGAAGGATTGAATTGGGTGGGCTGTGAGCTCATGATTTTGACTGTCCTTATTCGCTTGGAAATCCACGTCCGGAAACTACTGGACCAGGCCGGACTAAAAAGTCATCTTTAAAGTAATTCAGAGTTTACATTATTTATAATTATTGATTCAAAATATTCAAAACCGCTTACAATTCTCTCCATGTCTGAACTTTCATTGTCCCCGCGTGCGCTTTACCAAGAGGTGGCGGAGTTGTTGCGTGAACGCATTTTCAGCCGCGAACTCATTCCAGGCAGCTGGATTGACGAGCTCAAGCTGGCCGAGGAATATGGCATCAGCCGCACGCCTTTGCGGGAGGCGCTGAAGTTACTGGCTGCCGAGGGGCTGGTCACCATGAAAGTGCGGCGTGGCGCTTATGTCACCGAGGTCTCCGATACCGACCTGGCCAATGTCTATCATTTGCTGGCCCTGCTTGAAAGCGACGCCGCTGGAGTGGTCGCCACCAAGGCCACGGAGACACAGCTCAGGGAACTGCAGGAGCTGCACAATGAGCTCGAAAAAGCGGTGATCAACCGGGAACGCTTTTTTGAAATCAACGAAGCGTTTCACATGCGCCTGCTGGAAATTGCCAACAACCGCTGGCGCGACCAGATGGTGGCTGACCTGCGCAAGGTGATGAAGCTGAACCGCCACAATTCACTGCTTAAAAGCGGCCGGCTTGAAGAATCACTGGCCGAGCATCGCGCCATCATGGCCGCACTGGATGCGCGCGATGCCGAGGCCAGCGCGCAGCGCATGCGCGAGCATTTCCGCAACGGTTTGGAGGCGGCAGCCTGAGGCCTGACATTGAAGCAGGTATGCATTTGCTGCTCAATTCACAGCGGTTGCAATAAAACTTTTCAGGCGGCTTCGCGCACAGCCCCATGCGCCAGCGCCATTACCTCGTGAGGTGACAAGGTTTTAAGCTTGTGGTCGCTCCAGACCTGGCGCCAGCGGCGCGAACCCGGCAAGCCGTGACGCAAACCGAGCATGTGGCGGGCTATTGCACTCAGTGAGGTGCCGTGTTCGGCAGCTTCGCGCACCATGTAATCACACATCTGAAGCTCGACCTGCTCGCGGCTCAAACCTTCATTTCCGGCGCCAAAGAAAGCCTCATCCCACGAAACCAGCCACCAGGGGTTGTGATAGGCCTCGCGGCCAATCATCACGCCGTCAAGTTCGCGCAATTGCCCGGCCACCTGTTCGCTGGTGGTCAAGCCGCCGTTGACGCAAATCGCCAGATGCGGAAAATCCCGCTTCAGCCTATGCACCAGTTCGTAGCGCAGCGGCGGCACCTCGCGGTTTTCTTTCGGACTTAAGCCTTTGAGCCATGCGTTGCGGGCATGGACAATGAATGCGCTGCATCCTGCTTCGCTGACCGTGCCGACAAAATCGCGCACGAATTCATAGCGCTCCTCCTTGTCAATGCCGATGCGGTGCTTCACCGTGACCGGCACACTCACCCTGTCCACCATCGCCTTGACGCAGTCGGCCACCAGCTGCGGCTCGGCCATGAGGCAGGCCCCAAAAGCGCCGCGCTGGACCCGCTCGCTGGGGCAGCCACAATTGATATTGATTTCGTTGTAGCCCCACTGCTCGCCCAGCTTGGCGCAGTGTGCCAGGTCGGCCGGCTCACTGCCGCCGAGCTGCAATGCCACGGGATGCTCCTCAGCGTTGAAGCGCAAATGCCGCGCGACGTCGCCATGAATCAGCGCGCCGGTGGTGACCATCTCGGTATACAGCAGCGTACGGCGCGACAGCAGCCGGTGAAAGTAGCGGCAATGCCTGTCACTCCAATCCATCATCGGGGCCACACTCAGGCGCCAGGGATTGTCGGCCCGGACCGGAACGGCGAAGGAATGGGGTTCGAAGGCGTGAGGAGCGAGACTGGGCATAACAGGCATTTTCCCAGAAAGCCTTGGTCGATGAACTTTTGCCCTTTAACCCCAGAACTTTGAAACCCGCGTGGGAGCCGGACTTGCTGCAGCAATTTCTCCGCTGCCGCCTGCCGGGCTGAAACAAGTGGGGCATTGACCGCCGCAACAGCCCTGCCGAAGAGACGTCAAGACGGGTAATATTGGCATTTTGTATGATCCGCAAGTAATGCCTGACCCATGGTCAACACCCCAGAAAAAAGGATGGCCATCATGCTCCCCTACCGCTCCACGGATCACGCTGGTCGTTTACCGTTTTACACACGGTCAATACGGCTGGGAATCGTGGTCCCATTGACCTGGCTGGCTGCCTGCACGTCTGTGCCCTTGCCTCCCTGGATGCCCACTTATCCCCGCCCCGCTTCGGCCGCACCTTCAGCGCCCACGCCGAGTCCGTCCGTTCCTGCCATCACTGTACAAATTTCTCCCGTGGCACCCCCGTCGCTGATTGCAAGTGGTCCCCAGCATGAGCCCGCGCCCTACAGCGCAGCAGTTGCTGCCCGTTTTCCGGCACCCCCGGTGGTCTATAACACGCCCGGCCTGCAACCTGGCCGCACGACGTTCACCACACAGGACGAAATACACAGCTGGCTGCGCGATCAGGCGACATCACTCTCGCGTTCTGTGGGCATTAAAGCGTCGGTGTTGCCCATTGGAAGATCTCAGCAGGGCGAAGCACTGGAAGCACTGGTACTGACTCGCGGCACGGGAACGGATCCTGCGGCACTTCAGGCAACGGGGCGACCTACCGTGTTGCTGATCGGCCAGCAGCAGGGTGACGAGCCCGCTGGTAGTGAGGCCCTGCTGGTGATTGCCCGGGAACTGACACAGGGACTGCTGCAGCCAATGCTGGAACGCATTAATGTGCTGATTGTTCCGCGTGCCAATCCAGACGGTGCGGCCAGTGGCCAGGCCGTCACGGCAAACGGGCTGGACATGAACCGCGACCACTTGCTGCTCAACACACCCGAGGCTCAGGCTCTGGCCAGACTGACTCGCGATTACCGGCCTACGGTGGTAGTAGATGCCAATGAATACACCGTGGTGGGCCCTTACCTGCAAAAGTTCGGGACAGTACAAAAGTTTGATGCGCTCGTGCAATATGCCGCCACGGCCAATCTGCCCGAATTTTTGACCAAGGCCGATGAAGAGTGGTATCGACGTCCGCTTCTGACCGCACTCAAGCGCCAGGGCCTGAGCGCAGAGTGGTACTACACCACCTCGACAGACCTGGCCGACAAGAAAGTTTCCATGGGCGGAACCCAGCCTGATACGGGCCGTAATGTGGATGGCCTTAAAAACGCTGTCAGCCTGCTGGTCGAGACACGTGGCGTGGGCATTGGCCGACTGCACATCCAGCGGCGCGTGCATACCCATGTCACGGCCATCGCCAGCGTGCTGAGCAGTACTGCCCAGCGTTCCGGTGAACTGGGCCAGTTGCGCCCCTATCTCGACAAGGAGGTTAGCGTCCAGGCCTGCAGAGGCGAGGCGGTGGTGGAGGCAGCGCCCACGCCTGCGCAATATGATCTGCTGATGCTGGACCCTGTCAGCGGCGCCGACAAAATGGTCACTGTCGATTGGGACTCTTCCCTCGCGTTGCGTACCCTCAAGGCGCGCGTACGCCCCTGCGGTTACTGGCTTTCGGCGTCTTCCAGAACCGCGGTGGAGCGGCTCCGGCTGCATGGAGTGCAAGTGCTGCTTGTGCTTGAACAAAGCGCCCTGCTGGGCGATATCTACCGTCAAACATCGCGCCCGGGCGGGGCACAGCCCGAGGTACGCGGCAGCATTGCCGATGCCGGACCGATTGTCAAAACTGAAGTTGCCCTGATGCGCGGTGTGATTGATGCACCGGCGGGAAGTTATTACGTGCCCTTGAACCAGCCCCTGGCCAATCTGGTCATCGCCGCGCTGGAGCCTGACACGCAAAGCAGCTATTTTGCAAACCAGTTGCTGGAAAGCCTTGCAAGCGCCGCACGTGTCATGGCCGAGCCTTCGCTTAGAGCTGAAGAACTGCCTTGAACAACCGCTGCAAACCGCCCTGCGTCGACGCTAAAAAAACAAGTGCAACGCAGGTGACATTTTTCTTTTATAAACATACGAGCAGGCCTACAGACAGCGGCCGTTTTGTATGCCGTAATGAGCACTTAATCCAAGGAGAATTTACAGTGCAAGAATTTCGGATGAACTCAAAAATGTCAACCATGCTAGGTGTGTTCTACCCCACGGGATACGCCTTTTTGATGTTCCCTGACGCTGAGGACGCTGAACAGGCAGCTCGTAAACTGGAAGACGCAGGCTTTAACGGCCAGGACATCATGCTGCTGACGCCGCAAGTCATTCTGAAGGAAATCGGAATGATCGATGGCGAATCATCGGTCGCGCTGCCCTCAGTAGGGACGGAAGGCGCCACGGTGCGTAAATACGTCGACCTCGCCCTTGAAGGCCACCATGCACTGATGGTAAGGGCACCATCAGATAAAGATACGGAACGCGTGATGTCCATCGTGCGGGATCTGCCTTTTTCCTATGGTCAGAAGTACCACATGCTGGCAATAGAGGATCTTGAGTAAGTCCAGTCCTTGGACGCGCCAGCCTTTTTTCCTTACAAAGCTTGAGGCGGTACCGGATTCCAGGCAAGTGCCAGCACAACACCCGGAGCCAGGATGTTATCAAATAGATAGCTGCTTGCGCCCGTGGATATTGCGCTGAGGCCGGTTTTCACTTAAAAGTCGCTAGCGTTATGGGCCAGACTTTCAAACTTGGTGATACGGCTGATAAACGCCAGTTTCACCGTTCCGGTCGGGCCATTGCGTTGTTTGCTGATGATGACCTCGGCCACGCCTGGCTCCTTGCAGGCTTCCTTGGTGTAATACTCATCGCGGTAGATGAACATGATGATGTCGGCGTCCTGCTCGATAGCACCGGATTCGCGCAGATCGCTCATCATGGGGCGTTTGTCAGTGCGGGATTCCACGCCCCGGCTAAGCTGCGACAGCGCAATTACCGGGCACTGCAGTTCCTTGGCCAGCATTTTCAAGCCACGTGAAATCTCGCCAACGGCGGTGGCGCGGTTTTCTTCGGCCATGCTGCTTGAGACGCTCATGAGCTGCAAATAGTCAACCACGATTAAACCGAGCTTGCCGCACTGGCGCGCCAGGCGCCTGGCGTTGGCGCGCAACTCGCTGACTGTCAGGCCCGGGGTTTCGTCGATGTGCAGTGAGATGTTGCGCAGCTTTTCAATGGCTTCTGTTAATCGCGGCCACTCGTCATCGGTCAGCGAGCCGGTGCGCAGGTGGGTCTGGTCAATGCGGCCGATGGAGCCAACGATACGCACCGCCAGTTGGGACGCGCCCATTTCCATTGAAAATACGGCGACTGGCAGGCCTTCGTGCAAGGCGACGTGCTCGGCGATGTTGATGGCAAGTGCTGTTTTACCCATGGACGGACGGGCGGCCAAAATAACCAGATCACCGGCCTGCAAACCGGAGGTCATACGGTCCAGGTCGTAAAAGCCGGTCGGTACGCCGGTAACATCGTTCGGATTTTCCGACATTTCGGTGACGCGGTCCAGCAAGTCCACCACCAGCGTGTCCATGCTCTGGAAGCCCTGCTGCATCCGTCCGCCCTGCTCGCCGATGTTGAGAATTTTCTGCTCGGCCTCGTCAAGAATGGCTGTAACCGCTTTGCCTTGCGGATTAAAGGCATTGGTTGCAATCTCGTCGGAAGCGGCGACCAGCTTGCGCAAAATGGAGCGCTCCCGAACGATCTCGGCATAACGGCGGATGTTGCTGGCGCTTGGCACGTACTGGGCCAGCGCGTTCAGGTAGCTCAAACCCCCTATTTCGTCCGCTTTCCCCAGGCTCTGCAATCGCTCATAGACCGTGATGATATCGGCAGGTTTGGAGGTATTGATCAGCGCGCCGATGGCGGCGTAGATGAGCTGGTGCTCGTGACGGTAGAAGTCCTGGTCGGCCAGCAGATCGCCCACCCGGTCCCATGCACCGTTGTCGAGCAACAGGCCGCCTAAAACACTGGATTCGCCTTCAATCGAGTGCGGAGGGATACGCAACTGGGCAATCTGGCGGTCGGGGCTATAACCCGAATCAAAAGTGGAAAGTGCGGCTGACATGGTGTTCCTTAGAGGGTAAATGGTACGCCGGAACCCTGGAAATGCTTGGGATAAGGGTGTGGATAAGCTGGGGAAATCGGGTGGAAATCAGCCTTGAAGATGTGCATAACAAGAGTGCAACATCCGATCCAGGCTACCGGATTTCTTGCGAATTTCTTGTTTTTCCAAGAGAAAAGCCGCTCCGAAGAGCGGCTTTTCAGGGTAATACGGCAAGCGTATTTAAGCGGTTTCGCCGTAGACCGTTACCGTGATGTCAACCAGAACGTCGGTGTGCAATGCAACGCTGACAGCATGGTCGCCCACGGTTTTAATGGGGCCGTTAGGCAGGCGGATTTGCGATTTGGCAACCGCAAAACCCTGCTTGGACACTTCCTGGGCAATGTCAGCATTGGTGACGGAGCCAAACAGGCGGCCATCAACACCGGCTTTTTGTGTCAGCTTGACGGTGGTACCGCCGAGCTTTTCGCCCTGGACTTGCATTTCAGCCAGCTTGGCAGCGGCCGCTTTTTCAAGTTCAGCGCGCTTGACTTCGAATTCCTTGATGGCCACTGCCGTAGCGCGACGGGCGCGGCCGGTTGGGATCAGGAAGTTGCGTGCATAGCCGTCTTTGACTTTGACGACTTCGCCCAGGTTGCCCAGGTTTACGACTTTGTCGAGCAGAATAATTTGCATGGTCGTATCTCCTTACAGGCTACGGTGCTGGTCGCTGTAAGGCAGCATCGCGAGGAAGCGAGCGCGCTTGACGGCGGTGTTGATCTGACGCTGGAAAATCGCGCGGGTGCCAGTCAGGCGGGCGGGAATGATTTTTCCGTTTTCAGAAACGAAATCGCGCAGGGTGTCGATATCTTTGTAGTCAATTTCTTCAACGCCAGCGGCTGTGAAGCGGCAAAAACGCTTGCGCTTGAACAGCAGGGATTGGGTGTTGCGCTTGGGGCGCTTGTCTTTATTGAAACGTTTTGGTCCGGCCATGATGGACTCCTTAAATGGGGTTCAGTACTTGTTCGAAATGTTCGAAAGCTTGAATGTGAAAAACAACGCCTTTGCTGGTGCGCGCATTGGTGAGAAACCCGGTGAACCTGAAAGCTTTGCCTATGGGCAGCTGGACTGTTTGTTCAGCCAGTGTTCCGAAAGCAACCGCCTTTACCGTCAACTTGACTTTCCTGGCAACACCCGTTTCGAAAATTTCAGACTCGTGTTCGAGAATGACATTGACAGCAGGGATGCCAGCGGGCGTGTAACGAAGAGGGCTTAGCTCGGCGATACAGGCGGTCAGTTCAACGTGGTTCACTGCAGTCCCCTAGTTGCAGCAGCGAAGCGTTCAACAGCATGAGGCGAATTACGCCGCAAACTCCTGCTGTTGGGTTTTACGGGCTTCTTCCCTCTCGACATTGCGCATCATGAGGGACGGGCCGGTTTCAGCCTTTTTCTTGACCACGGTCAGGTGGCGCAGCACGGCATCGTTGAACTTGAACGCGTGTTCAATTTCTTCCATCACGGCCTGGCTGGCTTCGATGTTGATGCAGAGATAGTGGGCTTTGGCAAGTTTCTGGATCAGGTACACCAGCTGGCGACGGCCCCAATCTTCAACACGATGTACGGTTCCACCGCCGGCGGTAATCATGCCCTTGTAACGTTCCAGCATGGCTGGGACTTGCTCGCTTTGATCCGGATGGATCAGCAAGACGATCTCGTAATGACGCATA